>SLQK01000171.1 GCA_007131525.1 Nitriliruptoraceae bacterium
AGATGTGCAGCTTGCCGGCCTCGATGCCGTCCACGATCATCCGGCCCGCGTCCTCAGCCGAGGTGGTCGGGTAGCTCGATCCCTCCTGCGCGGCAGCGCCCGGCACGTCCACCCCGGAGTTGGTCGTGATGTCGGTGCTGACCGCGCCGGGGAACACCACCGAGACCCCGACCGAGCTGTCGAGCAACTCGGCGTACAACCCCTCGGTCAGCAACCGCACGGCGGCCTTGCTGGCGCCGTAGATGGTCTGTCCCGGGACCGGGAGGAAGCCGCCCATGCTGGAGACGTTGGCGAGGTGCGCCTCGGGCCGCTCGAGCAGGACCGGCAGGAACGCCGTCACGATGTTCAAGGTGCCGTAGAGGTTGACATCCAGCACCCGCTCCATGACCGCGGTATCGAGGTCGACGACACGGACGAAGGGCTGGATGATGCCGGCGACGTGGATGACCCCGTCGGCGGGTCCGAGGGCCTCATCGACCTGCTGCGGGAGCGCGTCCACCGCGGCCCGATCGGTCAGGTCGACGGTGAAGGTCGCGACCCGATCACCCGCGGCGGCGAGCGAAGTGGTGCCCTCCAACCCCTCCTGGCTGATGTCGACGCCGGCGACCCGGGCGCCTCGGCGGACGCACTCCAGCGCGACCTGGCGACCGATGCCGTTGCCGCCACCGGTGACGACGATGACCTTGCCTGCGACCTTCATCTGAGCTCCTCATCACCGTCGATCGCCAGTCCAGGGTCCACCAGCGCCAGGGCCCGGCGCAGGGTCGGGCGAGCTGCGGCCGGGTCGGTCTCGGTAACCAGGACGCCGTAGGCCATGCGCAGGACCAGCCCCAGGTCGTCGACGCTGACGCGGTCGTCGACCTCCCCTGCCGCCTGTGCACGTCGCAGGGGGGCTTCGAGCAGCCGCTGCAGCCGCTCCCCGAGCCCGGCGTCGGCGAGCTCGTGCCGGGCGTCGACCGCGAGCTCGATGAACGCCGTCGATGCGAGGGTCAACTCCAGCACACGCTGCCAGAGCCGACCGAAGCTCCCCGGCTCGGCGTCGGTGGTGGCGAGCGTCTCCAGCTCCGCGAAGTTCTCCTCGAACACCGCGACAGCCAGGTCGAGCCGGGTCGGGAAGTGCCGGTAGAGGCTGCCCTGTCCGACGCCGGCGTCGCGGGCGATGGCGCTCAGAGGGACGCGGTACCCCTGCTCGTCGAACAGGCGTCGCGCGGCGTCAAGCAGCGCCCGACGGTTCCCCGCGGCCGCCGCTGGGCCCCGGTTGGTGGCGCGGACGATCGTGGCCATGCCGCAGTCTACGATGACCGGACAGTGCTGTCCGGTACCGCAGGCTGGGAGGACGAACGATGGCGCAGTGGGACCACACCGTGGACGTGCTGGTGGTCGGCACCGGCGGCGCCGGGTTGGCAGCCGCGATGACCGCCGGTGACGCCGGACTGTCCTGCCTGCTGGTGGAGAGCACCGAGCGGTGGGGTGGCAGCACCTCCATGTCGGGCGGGGGGATGTGGCTGCCGGCCAACCCGCTGATGGTCCGCGACGGCGCGGGCGACTCCCGCGAGGAGGCGCTCACCTACCTCGACGCGACCGTGGGCGATGCCGGTCCCGCCACCTCCCCCGCGCGCAAGGAGGCCTTCGTCGACACGGTCGGCGCCGTCGTGAGCCTGGCCGAGCGGCTCGGCGTCCGGTTCGCCCGGGCCGCCGACTACCCCGACTACTACCCGGAGCTGCCCGGCGGCAAGATCGGCCGAGCCATCGAGGTGGCGCCCTTCGACCGCCGGCGCGTCGGGGACTGGTGGGACACGGCACGGGCGGCCGTGGACGGCGTCCCGGTCCCCGCCAAGACCGACGACTACTGGCTGCTGTCGCGGGCGTGGTCCTCCCCCGCTGGTGCCGTCCGCGGCGCGCGCTTCGTCGGCCGGGCGCTGGCGGGCGCCGTCCGCGGCCAGAAGCTGGTCGGCATGGGGGGCGCCATGGCCGCCGCGTTCCTCGAGGTGGTGCTCGCCCAGGGCGCCGAGCTGTGGCTGACCGCCCCGCTGGAGGACCTGGTGGTTGACGGTGAGCGGGTCGTGGGCGCCGTCGTGCGTCGTGAGGGGGCAGCGGTCCGGGTCAGGGCCCGCCGCGGGGTCGTGCTGGCCGCGGGCGGGTTCGCCCACCGGACCGAGTGGCGCAAGGAGCACCACGGCATCACCGGGGACTCCTCGGCCAGCCGTGGCGACCTCGGCGCCGCGATCGAGCTCGCGCGGGAACATGGTGCCGCGCTCGAGCTCATGGACGACGCGTGGTGGGGAGCGTCGATCCCGGCTCCTGGCCCCGACGCGACCCCCTCGTTCCTGGTCGGTGAACGCTCCTTCCCCTACGCGATCATGGTGGACGCCCGCGGCGAGCGGTTCGCCAACGAGTCCGCCTCCTACGTCGACCTCGGTCACCGGATGCTGGAGCACTCGCAGCAGGTGGACGGCCCCTTCTGGATGATCACCGACGCGCGGCACAGCCGCCGCTACCTCCGCAGCTACGCGCTCCAGCCCGGCGCCATGCCGGCGCTCCGCGAGGCCGGGCTGCTGCACACCGCGCCCACGGTGGCCGAGCTGGCCGCCGCCATCGCCGTCGACCCCGACCGCCTGGTCGCCACGATCCGCCGGTTCAACGGCTTCGCCCGCACCGGCGTCGACCAGGACTTCGGCCGGGGCAACTCCGCCTACGACCGCTACTACGGCGATCCCCTGGTGCGTCCGAACCCCAACCTCGGCCCGCTGCTCCGTGGTCCGTTCACGGCGGTCAAGCTGGTCCCCGGTGACCTCGGCACCAAGGGAGGGCTCCTGACCGATGCCGATGCGCAGGTGCTGCGCGACGACGGCAGTCCGATCGCGGGGCTGTACGCCTCGGGCAACACCGCCGCCTCGGTGATGGGGCGGACCTACCCCGGTCCTGGCTCCACCCTCGGCCCGGCGGTGGTGTTCGGGTACCGGGCGGTCCGGCACCTGGCGGCCGCGCCCGCCTGACCTCGGGTCCCCGGTGGGCGGGCCAGGTCGGTCCCCGCCTCGCCGAGCGGGCCGAGCTCAGGCGTCCGGCTTCACCGCGGTGAAGGCGTAGCCCTGGACGCCGAAGGTGCGGGCGTTGCCCTCACCGGGCGCGCCGCCGTAGGTGTCCAGCGGCTCACCGAACCGCAGGCCGACCAGACCGACACCCTCGATCACCGTCTGCCACCCTGCGCACGGCAGGGCACCGGCGATTCAGCCCTTCCAGAGGTCGATGTCGCGTCTGGCCTCCTCCGGCACCTCCACCTCGACGCAGACGTCGGCGATCTGTATCCGGCCGCCGGGCTTCAGCGCCCGCATGATCTCCTCGTAGGCCGCGACCTTGTCCGGCACGAGGTTGAGCACCCCGTTGGAGATCACCAGATCAGCCCAGCCGTCGGGGACCGGGAGCTCCTCGGCGTAGCCGGAACGGAACTCCACGTTGTCCAAACCCGCCGCGGCAGCGTTACGACCGGCACGATCCAGCATCGCCGGGGTCATGTCGACGCCCACCACCGCGCCCTCGGCGCCGACGGCGCGGGCGGCGATGAGGGCGTCCAGGCCGCCCCCCGAGCCGATGTCGATCACCTGCTCACCGGGCACGGGGAGCCCCCAGCTGAACGGGTTCGCCACCCCAGCGAAGGCTTCGATGCACGCCTCCGGGAACCCCTCCAGCAGCTGCCCGCCGTAGCCGAGGCGGCTGGTCGCCCGCCGTCCGGTGTGGAAGTGGAACTCCCCGGCCGGGTCGTGCGCGACCTCGGCGTAGTGCTCCTGCACCTCGCTGCGCAGCTGGTCGACATCGACCAGCGGTCGCTCTCCCATGCGGTCCATCCTTCCGCGGTCCCCATCGATCATGGGGAGCTCAGCGTGGCTGTCAAGGGGTGATCGAG
>SLQK01000339.1 GCA_007131525.1 Nitriliruptoraceae bacterium
CCGCTCCAACAGCTCCGCGTCGTGGATCCCCTCCACCCAGATGCGGCTCGCCCGGGCCGTGCGGGCCGAGGGGTCGGCGACCGGGACGGAACCGCTGGGGGTGCTGCCGAGCGCCTCGGCGTCGGCACCGGGCCCGGCCGCCCGCGCCGCCCCGACACCGGTCGGCGGCTGGAGGTCGACGGGCACGTCGTCGACCAGGAAGGCGCCGGGGCTCAGGGCGAAGCTGCGGCGCCGCCCCCGCCGGTCCTCCAGCACGACCTGCTGGAGATCACACGCCACGACCGCGCCGATGAAGCTGCCGCTGGCGAGCTCGACGAGCAGCCCCGGGGTGGCGATCCGCCGGGGGATCGGTCGGCGAGCGGACGTCCCGCCGGCCAGCAGACCCGGATCCTCCTGGGGCGCGAAGCCGCCACCGGTGGTGGCCACCTCAGCTCGCCGCCGCACGAGGGACGGCGAGGTGGTCGGGCGCGCTGGCGGCCGCGAGCTCGCGCGTGCGGTCGTCCAGCCGCCAAACCACCACCTCGAACCGGCGCGCGAAGGCCGCCGCGATCGCCCGACGGACCTGCTCGAAGGTCACGTCGCTCGCCTCGCGCAGCGCCCCGGTGGCGGCCGGGTCGAAGGGCACGCCCATCGCGCGGTAGACCGGCAGGAGCACCTCGTTGATCAGCTCCGCACGGTCGACGACCACGACCCCGCCGGTGTGGGCGGCACGACGCAGGAGCCGCTGACCGACGCCGGCGACCTTGCGGCGACCGGCGACGTTGACCGAGTAGGCGCCGGGGCAGTACTCACCCGCCACCTCGCCGACGTGCGCATCCACCCCGAGCTCGGTGAATGCCTCGGCCAGACAGGCCGAGAGCAGCTCGAACCGCTCGGTGATCCCCGACGCGGGCTGCGCGGTGGGGACCGACCAGGAGAACGCGATCGTGGCCTCGGTGAACACCGCGGCGCGCCCGCCTGCCAGGCGGACCACGGGAGCGAACCCGGCCGCCGTGGCGGCCGCGACCGCGGCCGCGTACCCGGGGGCGCGAGCATCCCGGGAGGAGAAGGCCACGATCCGGGCCGGTCGCGACAGCCGGAGCGTGGCCGGCAGCTCACCGCGGTCGACCCGCTCCAGCAGCACCCGGGAGATGGCGGTGTCCAGGGCGGGGTGGCCGACGGTGTCGTCGACGGTGAGCTGCAGCAGGCTGCCCGGTGCCGTCACCGCGCTGCCGCCGCCCGGTCGGTGGCGCGCGCCTGCAAGGTCCGGACCAGCACGTCACGCTGCTCGAGCAGCACGCGGCGCAGGGGCCGGGGCAGCTCCTCCTCGTGCAGCCGGCCGTCGATGCGCTCCAGCAGCTCCCGGGAGGCCGCCCAGTGGGGGAACAGGGCCGTGGAGAACTCGATCGACCAGTCGAGGGAGCGGGTGGTCCACACCTGGTCCAGGACGTCGAGGTAGCGCGCAGCGAAGGGCGCGAGCACCTCCTCCTGGTCGAGCCGGGCGAACCCCGCCCACAGCTGGCGCGACATCGTGAGGGACAGGGAGTCGTCCCCGACCAGGCGCTCCCAGACCACGGACTTCGCCGTCGTCGAGGGCTGTGACGCCCGGGCGGTGGCGGCCGAGCGTTCCCCGATATCGGTGCGGTCACGCTCGAGCTCCCCTGCCACGGCGTCCTCGCCGCGGGCCCCGGCACGGGTCAGGCAGGTCAGCAGGTGCCAGCGCAGGTCGGTGTCCACGCTGAGACCGGGGACCTCCAGCTCGCCGTCCAGCAGGCGCCCGACGTCCTCGAGCTGCTCGCGGTCGCCCCGGGCGGTCGCCGACCAGTGCCGGACCCAGGCCAGCTGATGGTCGCTGCCAGGCTCGCTGGCGGCCGCCTGGTCACGGGCATGGCAGGTGATCGCCGACAGCAGGGCGGGGCGGGCGGCCGGATCCGCGTACCGCTCCACCGCTCCCAGGCTGCGCTGCAGGAGCCGCTGGACCGTGCCGATCCTCGTCTCGGCCCCGGCGTTGGCCTGGACCAGGTCGAGGAACCGCCGGGCGGCGAGCTGGCCGTCCCGCACCATCTCCCAGGTCGTCCCCCACAGCAGGGAACGGGCCAGGGGATCGGCGACGCTGGCCAGCCGCTTCGTCGTCGTCGCCGTCGAGGTGGCGTCCAGCACCAGCTTCGCGTAGGTCAGGTCGTCGTCGTTGACGACCACCAGTGGCGCCGCCGCCAGCCCCACCAGACCCGGGACCGGGGTGCGATCACCGGTGACGTCGAGCTCGATGCGGTGGTCGCGGACCAGCCCATCCGCTCCGTCGCGGTAGGTCCCGATCGCCAGCCGGTGGGGGCGCAGCACCGGGGTGTGCTCGGCCGCCCCTGGCAGGCCGGTCCACGAGGGCTCGGGCGAACGCTGCCGCAGCGCCGCCTCGCGGTAGGTGCCGTCCTCGGCGAGCTCGACCTCCAGCTCCAGCTCGTTGAGCCCCGTGGTCAGCAGCCAGGCGTCCCGCCAGCTGTCCAGCTCCCGACCCGACGCCCGCTCCAGCGCCGCCAGGAAGTCCGACAGGGTGGTGTTGCCCCAGGCGTGCCGGTCGAAGTACTCGCGGCAGCCGGCGAGGAACTGCTCCTGGCCGACCCAGGCCACCAGCTGGCGCAGCACCGACGCGCCCTTGGCGTAGGTGATGCCGTCGAAGTTCTGGTGGACGCTCTCGACATCGGGCATCCGGTCGGCGACCGGGTGGGTGGAGGGCAGCTGGTCCTGGAACCGCGCCCAGGCCTTCTCGGCGTCGTGGAAGGTCACCCAGGCGTCGGTGAACCGGGTCGCCGTGGCCTGGACCAGCACCGCCATGAAGGTGGCGAAGGACTCGTTGAGCCACAGGTCGTCCCACCACCGCATGGTCACGAGGTCACCGAACCACATGTGGGCCATCTCGTGGATGATGGTCTCGGCCCGTCGCTCGCGGGTCGCGTCGGTGACCTTGGAGCGGAAGACGTAGGACTCGCTGAAGGTGACGCACCCCGGGTTCTCCATGGCACCGGCGGAGAACTCCGGCACGAACAGCTGGTCGTAGCGGTCCCCGAAGGGGTACCGCATGGCGAACAGCTCCTCGAAGGCCGCGAAGCTCTGCTTGGTGACCTCGAACAGCTCCGCGGCATCGACGTGCTCGGCCAGGGAGCGGCGCGACCACCAGCCCAGGTCGATCCCCGAGCCGTCGGGGCGCTCGTAGCGGTCCTCCACCTCGACGTAGGGCCCCGCGACCACCGCCGTCACGTAGGTGCTCAGCCGGGGCGTGGTGGCGAAGCGCCAGGTGCCACCCGCCCCTGGCGCCGGCCGCTCCAGCGCGCGGGCGTTGGACACCACCACCCACTCCTCGGGTGCGGTGACATCCAGGGCGAAGGTGGTCTTGAGGTCGGGCTGGTCGAAGCAGGCGTAGACCAGGTGGGCATCGAAGGGCTCGAACTGGCTGTGCAGGTACACCCGGTCGTCGGCCGGATCGACGAAGCGGTGCAGGCCGTTGCCCTCGTGCTGGTAGGCCATCGTGGCCTCGACCTCGAGGTGGTGCTCCCCGACGTCGAGGTGGGGGAGGAGGAGCCGGGTCGGGGCGACCACCTCGGGACCGAGCACCTCGCCGTCCAGCAGGACCCGCCGCACCGCCGCGGCCGTGAGATCGACGAAGACCGGGCCGGCCACGATCACACGGAACCGCAGCTCGGTCCGGCTGGCGAACCGCTCGGCGCCGCCGGTGAGATCGAGGTGCACGCGGGTGTCCACCTCGGCGATGCGACTGGCCCGTTCCTCGGCCTCGGCTCGCGTCAGGTTCTCTCGGATGCTCTGCTGCGTCGAGGTGGTGGCGGCGTCGTTGGACATGGTGCCTCGGCGGGAGCGGTGGACGGGGACGGGACGGACCGAGCCGGCGGGTTCGCCGC
>SLQK01000145.1 GCA_007131525.1 Nitriliruptoraceae bacterium
ATCGTGCTGTGGGCCACCTCGGAGTTCGCCTTCGCCCGGGTCGGTGACGCCTTCTCCACCGGCTCCTCGATCATGCCCCAGAAGCGCAACCCCGACATCGCCGAGCTGGCCCGCGGCAAGGCCGGCCGGGTGATCGGCGACCTGGTCGCGCTGCTCACCACCGTCAAGGCCCTGCCCCTGACCTACGACCGGGACCTGCAGGAGGACAAGGAGCCGATCTTCGACGCCATCGGCACCCTGCGCCTCGTGCTGCCGGCGATCACGGGCACCGTGGCGAGCCTGGCCTTCGACCGCGACCGGCTGGCGGCGGCCTCGGTGGGCGGGTTCGCCCTGGCCACCGACCTCGCCGAGGAGCTGGTCACCCGCGGGGTGGCCTTCCGCGAGGCCCACGAGATCGTCGGCGAGGTGGTCCGCCTGGCCGAGCAGCGCGGCGTCGACCTCGACGGGCTGGACCCCGGCGAGCTGGCAGCGCTCCACCCCGCCCTGGATGCCGGCGTGGCCGAGCGCTTCGATCCGCAGCAGGCCATCGACCGGCGCGACGGGGTGAACGGCACCGCGACCACCTCGGTGTCGGCGCAGCTGGAGCGGGCGCGGGCTGCGGCGGCCGCCAACCGTGGTTCGATGGGCGGCGAGGACTGAGGTGGTCGGGCCGCCCCCGACGGCAGGAGGGTCGACGTGGCACGCAGCAACGACGAGGTGGCGCGCCTGCTCGCGGAGCTCGCGACCCTGACCGAGCTGGACGAGGGCAGCCCCAACGCCTTCCGGGTCCGCGCCTACCAGAACGCCGAGCGGGCGGTGAAGGGGCTCGGTGAGGACGTCGCCGAGCTCAGCGCCACCGAGCTCGCCAAGGTCAAGGGGATCGGCAAGAGCATCGCCGGCCGGATCCGCGAGTACGTGGACACCGGTGCCATCGCCAAGCTGGAGGAGCTCCGGGAGCAGCACCCCCCGAGCAAGCTCGCGCTGCTCAAGGTGCCCGGGCTCGGGCCGAAGACGGTGCAGCTGCTCGATGACGCGCTCGGCATCCGGTCGATCGAGGCGTTGGCGGCCGGGCTCGAGGACGGGTCGGTCGCGGAGCTCGAGGGCATGGGTCAGAAGACCATCGAGAACCTGCGCGACGGCATCGACAAGCTGGGTCTGACCTCCAAGGACCAGCGGGTGCCCATCGCCACGGCCCTGCCGCTGGCCGAGCGGATCGTCGCCGAGCTGGCGGCGGTCGACGCCGCGGCCCACGTCGCCTACGGCGGGAGCCTGCGCCGGTTCCGCGAGGACATCGGCGACGTCGACGTGCTCGTCGCCACCGACGAGCCCGGGCCGGTCCGCGAGGCCTTCCTGGCCCTCGACGACATCGACCGCACGCTCGGCTCGGGCGACACCAAGATCTCGGTGGTCACCCGTGACGGCGTGCAGGTCGACCTGCGGATCGTCCCACCCGCGAGCTTCGGGGCGGCGCTGCTCTACTTCACCGGCTCCAAGGCCCACAACATCCGGCTCCGCCAGCGCGCCATCGACCGGGGCTGGACCCTCAACGAGTACGCGCTCGCCGTCCACCGCGACGACGCCCACCCCGGACCCGGGGTCCACGACGATCCCGACACCGAGGTGGTGGCCGCCGCGACGGAGGAGGACATCTACCAGGCCCTGGACCTGGTCTACGTCCCGCCGGAGCTGCGGGAGGACGACGGGGAGATCGAGCTCGCCGCCGACGACGCCCTGCCCGAGCTGGTCGAGGTCGGCCACCTGCGCGGTGACCTCCACGATCACACCGACCTGTCGGGTGACGGGCGCGATCCCCTCGAGGAGCTCGTCGCCGCGGCTGTCGAGCGGGGGCTCGAGTACCTCGCCATCACCGACCACGCCGAGGACCTGCGGATCAACGGTGTCTCCCGGGAGGAGATGCTGGCGCAACGCAGCGCCCTGCGCGAGCTCGAGCAGGAGCGGGGCGACATCGCCCTGCTGCACGGCGCCGAGCTGAACATCGGGGTGGACGGGAGCCTGGACTACGACGACGAGTTCCTCGCCGGGTTCGACTGGCTGGTGGCCTCGGTCCACAGCCACTTCACCCGCAGTGTCGAGGAGCAGACCGAGCGCGTCATCGCCGCGATCCGCCACCCCAGCGTGACGGCGATCGGTCACCTCACCGGCCGCATGATCGGGTCACGCCCCGGCATCGAGCTGGACGTGGGACGGGTCCTGGACGCCGCCGCCGAGGCCGGGACCGCGATCGAGATCAACGCCGCGCTGCCGCGCCTCGACGCCTCCGTCGAGGTGATCCGCGAGGGGGAGCGGCGCGGCTGCACCTTCGTGATCTCCACCGACGCCCACGGGGTGGCCGACCTCGATCGCGCCCGGTTCGGCGCGGCCCAGGCGCGGCGGGCACGGCTGTCTCGCGACCGCGTCGCCAACACCTGGGAGCTGGGCCGCTTCCAGGCCTGGCTCGAGGAGCTCCGGGGCGTGTGACCGGGACGGCGGAGGCAGCCGGGCCGGCGGGCGAGCAGCAGCCGGTGGCGGTGACACGGCTGCTCGCGCCGGCCGAGGTGGCGGCCCGTGACCTGCTCGGGACGCTGCTGGTGCGCACGCTGGACGGCGTCGAGGTCGTCGCGCGCATCGTGGAGACCGAGGCCTACCGCGAGGACGACCCCGCCAGCCACAGCCACCGCCGACGCACCCCGCGCACCGAGCCGATGTTCGCGGCACCCGGCATCGCCTACGTCTACCGCTCCTACGGGGTGCACTGGTGTCTGAACATCGGGGTCGAGCCGGAGGGCGTGGGGGCTGCGGTGCTGGTCAGAGCCGCCGGCGTGCTGGAGGGCGTCGAGGTGGTGCGGCGCCGGCGACCGACGGTGCGGCGGGACGCGGAGCTGCTCCGGGGTCCCGGGTGCCTCACCGCCGGTCTGGACATCGACGGTCCCCGG
This sequence comes from Nitriliruptoraceae bacterium, assembly GCA_007131525.1. Lineage (GTDB taxonomy): Bacteria > Actinomycetota > Nitriliruptoria > Nitriliruptorales > Nitriliruptoraceae > T1Sed10-7. The sequence continues at coordinate 2,913 of SLQK01000145.1, forward strand.
TTCGATCACCGCAGCTTGCTGGACCCGAGCGCACCGCTGCGGCTCGTCGCCGATGGCTGGCGGCCAGCTGCGCAGCAGGTGATCGCGGGCCCGAGGGTCGGCGTCAGCCTCGCCGCCGAGGTGCCCTGGCGTTTCCACCTGCGCGATGAGCCCAGCGTGAGCGCCTACCGGCGGTCCCCGCGGGCCCCGACGTGATGGGCGTCGGGGTCGGTCCCCGCGCCCGGTCGTGCGATGGGCGCGCGAGGTCCGGGGGTGGATTCGCCCCGGTGGGGCCTGCGCCGTACCGTTCGCTGCCGCGAGCCGGCGGTTCACCACGGCCGGTCGCGACCACCTCGGTGGCACACAGCACGAGCACCGCCACGAGGTTGACAGCTCACAGCGGCGGGGGGTACCTTCCCCCGCTCCACACGGCAGGCCACGGCCCGTAGCTCGGGTCCGACCCGGTGGCGATCCCGCCCCGACGCCCACGGCCGCCCGATGGACAGCACGGCTCCTGCGTGGTACCTTCGGTACTTCGCGCGGCGGTCGGCTGCGCAACTACAGCGGTGCACTCGTCGGAAGCCTCGCCCCTCGGGCAGGAACCCGACCGAGCCGCGGACCGCTCCTTGAGAACTGCACAGGGTGCCAAAAGCCAGTGACCTCCAGGCGACCATCAGGTCGTCGGGAGTTCACGACCCCGTCGACCGCGAACACCGACAGGTGCGAGCGGTCTTCAGGTGAGTGAGAATATGTAGAACCCTTTTCGATGAAGGGATCACCGGTCGTCCACGGACGATCGGAGACCTTCGTTGTTCTGGTCTTGGTGGGAGCCCTCGGGTGACCACAGAGATCTCTCAACGGAGAGTTTGATCCTGGCTCAGGATGAACGCTGGCGGCGGGTCTAACACATGCAAGTCGAGGGACGAACCGAGGTGCTTGCACCTTGGGGAAACCGGCGAACGGGTGAG
>SLQK01000047.1 GCA_007131525.1 Nitriliruptoraceae bacterium
CTCGCGGCCGGTGTCGCGCTGGCGGCTGCGCTGCCGGAGCTGCCCTACGCCTGCGGGCTCGGGACGGCCACGCTGCTGTCCGGCGACCTCACCGATCGGCCGCTGACCCCCGAAGGCGGCCAGCTCGAGGTCCGGCGTGTGGCTCCGGCGGCCGGGCTGCTCGACCAGCACAGCCCGGAGCCGGACGTCGCGGGCGAGCTGCTGGAGCGCCTCGCCCTGGCCGCCGCCCACCTCGACCAGGGGAGCTGAGCCGTGGACGCCGCCAACCCCTCCCACGCGCTCGCGATGGTGCTGGTCGACGAGCTGGCGCGGTGCGGGGTCACCGACGCGGTCCTGGCTCCGGGCTCCAGGTCGACGGCGCTCGCGATGGCGCTGCACGATGAGCCCCGCATCCGCCTCCACGTGGAGATCGACGAGCGCTCGGCCGGCTTCCTGGCCGTCGGGCTCGCCCGCGCCACGGGCCGCCCGGCGCCGGTGGTGGTCACCAGCGGGTCGGCCGTCGCCAACCTGCACCCGGCGGTGATCGAGGCGGACCACGGGCAGGTGCCGCTGCTGCTGCTGACCGCCGACCGGCCTCCGGAGCTGCGCCACACCGGCGCGAACCAGGCCATCGATCAGGTCGCGATCTTCGGTCGGTCGCCGAGGTGGCACGTGGACCTCGGGGTGGCCGAGGACCGCCGGGGTGCCAGCGCGCTGTGGCGGAGCTCCGCCTGCCGGGCGGTGGCGGCAGCGGTCGGTGACGGGCTCGCCCCACCGGGGCCGGTCCACGTCAACCTGCCCTTCCGGGAGCCGACCGTGCCGCTCAGCGACGACGGTCGTGCCACCGCCCCCCCCTACACCTCGGCGCTGGAGGGCCGTCCGGGCCAGGCGCCCTGGGCGCGGACGACCGTCGCCCCGCGCCGGCTGGAGGACGAGGAGCTCCGCGGGCTGGTCGGACGGTTGCTGGCCACCGAGCGCGGGCTCGTCGTCGTCGGCGCGACCACCCCGGGCAGCGGGGTCGCTGAGGCAGCGGGCGCCATCCACGACCTCGCCCGGGCGACCGGGTGGCCGGTGATCGCCGAGCCGTCCTCGGGGGTGCGCACCGACCCGGCGACCGTGCTGACCCACGCACCGCTGCTCCTGTCCCACCCCGAGCTCGCGCGGTGGGGGACCCCCGATCTGGTGCTGCGCATCGGCCGCACCGGCCTGTCACGGGAGCTGGCCGGGGTGCTCACGGCCCAGGTGCCACAGCTGCTGCTGGGCGCCGAGGGAGCCTGGGACGATCCGGACCGCACGATCGGTGAGCGCCTGGTCGCCGACGTGCCCGCGACCTGCGCCGCGCTGTCGGTGGCGCTCGGGCTGCCCACCACCTCGGCGTGGGGCGACCGCTGGCGTGCCCTGGACGCCGCGGCGGCGGCGGCCGTCGCCACGGTGCTCGACGGCGACGACGTGCCCTCGGAGCCCCGTACGGCCCGGGACCTGGTGGCAGGGCTGCCGGCGGGGACGACCCTGGTGGTGGCGTCCTCGATGCCGATCCGGGACGTGGACCGGTTCGCCGTCCCCCGCGGGGGCCTCCGGGTGCTCGCCAACCGGGGCGCGTCGGGCATCGATGGGTTCGTGTCCACCACGCTCGGGATCGCCCTGGCGTCGGCGCCCGCGCCGGTGGTCGCGCTGACCGGTGACCTCTCCCTGCTGCACGACGCCAACGGCTTCCTGCTCGCCCCCGACGCCGAGCGCATCGACGCCACCTTCGTGGTCGTCGACAACGACGGGGGCGGCATCTTCTCCTTCCTGCCCCAGGTGGCCTTCCCCGGCTCCTTCGAGCGGGTGTTCGGCACCCCCCATGGCCGCGACCTCGCCGACCTGGCCCGTCTCCACGGGCTCGGCTACACCGAGGTGGTCGCTGCGAGCCAGCTCAGCTCCGTGGTGGGCGCCGCGATGGGCGCCGGCGGGCTGCAGCTGGTCCACGTGCGCACCGACCGGGCCGCGAACCTGGACCTGCACCGTCAGCTGACGGCCGCGGTCCACGCGGCGGTCGCCGGGGTCTGACCGACCGGATCAGGGGGCCACGGGGTCGGCGCCGAAGGCCGCCTGCATCGCCAGCAGCTTCAGCCGGGTCTCCTCCAGTTCGGCCTCCGGCAGGGACGCGGCGACGACCCCGACCCCGGCGAACAGCCGGGCCCGCGCCCCGGCCAGCTCCGCGCACCTGAGCGCGATGCCCCACTCCCCGTCCCCGGCGGCGTCGGTCCAGCCGACCGGGGCGGCGTACCGCCCCCGGGACATGCCCTCCAGCTCCCGGATCATCGCGAGCGCCGCCTGCCGCGGGGTGCCACCCACCGCGGCCGTCGGATGCAGCGCACCCACCAGTTCCAGCGCCGAGGTGGCGGGGTCGTCGAGGTGCCCCCGGAAGGTGGTGGCCAGGTGCTGCACGTTGTCCAGGCGCAGCAGCCGGGGACCGGGCTCCCCGGCGAGATCGGCGCAGCGGGGCGCGAGGACCTCCCGGACGGAGTCGGCGGCGAACCGGTGCTCGACCAGGTCCTTCTCCGACGCGAGCAGGGCGGCGCCCAGCGCCGCGTCCTCCACCTCGTCGTCGCTGCGGGCCGTGGTGCCGGCCAGGACCCGGGAGGTCACCGCCGGGCCCGCTCTCGCCAGCAGCAGCTCGGGGGTCGCCCCGACCAGCCCCTCCACCACGAAGGTGTGGCAGCTCGGGAAGCGCGCCGTCAGCCGCCGGGCGAGGTCGATCGCATCGAAGGGATCGTGGGACCACACCGCGTGGTCGCGGGCCAGCACGACCTTCTCGGCCTCGCCGGCCTCGATGCGTGCGATCGCGCGCGCGACCGCTTCGAGCCAGTGGACGTCCGGCAGCGACGACCCGGCGTAGCGCGGCCGGCTCACGGTGGTGACCGGTGGGGTGGCGGCCGCCGGCGGGGCCGGCGGTGCACCGGGTGGGGTCAGGTCCGTGCGCCAGGTGCTGCCGTCCCGTCGGCCGATCACCACGCGTGGGACCACCAGCACCGAGCCGTCGGCGTCGGCGTCGAAGGTGAAGGACCCGATCCCGATCAGCCCCGAGCCGGGCAGGCCGACCGCGTCGTCCACCTCGCTGCGGTCGGCCAGGGAGCGCAGGTGCTCCCAGGCCCGGTGGAAGCGCTCCGGCCCCCGTCCCGCCTCGATCCGGGCAGCCACGCCCCAGGCCACCAGCCCCGCACCGTCCCGCACCCAGGCCAGGGCATCCGGGGTGTGGGGGAGCAGGTCGAGCAGCGGGCGGTCGTCGTCGATGGGGACCGAGCTGACGCTGAGGTTCACGGCTGCTCGCCGCCGAGCTCCTCGGCGATGCGTTCGGCGGCCCGGGTCAGCAGGCGGCGGCGCAGATGGTGCGCGACGAGCTGCTCGGTCGCCGGCAGCATCCGGTCGTAGGCGGTCACCAGGCGGTCCGCCGCCTCCTCGTCGGAGGTCGCGGTCCCGCGGACCGGGTCGCGCACGAAGCGCAGGAAGGCCTCGACGGCGTGGTCGGCGATCTGATGGATCGCCGCGTCGGTCCGGCGGGCCAGGTCGAGCAGCTCCCCTAGCGGCAGCCCCGCGTCCAGCAACGTCATCCCGGCCCGGACCGCAGCCACGTCCGAGGAGGAGTAGCGGGGGCTGCCGTCCGGGCCGTGCTGCTGGGGCGTGAGGAGACCGGTGCGCTCCACGGCTTCCAGCAGGGTCCGGGTGGCCCCGGTCGCGGCGAGCAGGCCGTCGAGGTCGTGGACGGCAGCGTCGTCCTCGACCGCGGCGGCGGCCAGCGCCGCATCGGGGACGTCGAGGCCCGGCTCATCGGGCCGCGTCGCCGTGGCGTCCGCAGGGTGGGGGTCGTCGGGGGGAGGGAGGCTCATCGGC
>SLQK01000279.1 GCA_007131525.1 Nitriliruptoraceae bacterium
CCGCCTCCGTCCTCCACCGCGCCGGGCGGGGCCGGGTGGGTGGCTGTCCCGCACCACACTAGGGTCGACGCCGCCGCGATGGGCCTGCCCGACGCCGCGAGATCGTCCCGCCCACCTGCCGAGTGGACCAGCACCGTGCCCTCAGGCCTCACCCCTGCCCCGGCCCGGTTCGTGAGCCGGGACAACCGGTTCGTGGTCAGGGCGGCGCTGAGCGACGGCGAGGTGGTCCGGGCGTACCTGCCGAACACGGCCCGGCTGCACGACGTGCTCGTCCCCGGAGCAGCGCTGCGGCTCGAACCCGCTGCGGATCCCAAGCGACGGACCGCCTGGACCGTGACCCGTGTGTGGGACGGTACCTGGGTCGCACTGGACGCCGACGCCGCGTCGGACCTGGTCGCCGATCACCTCGTGGCCGGCGGCGAGCTACCCGGCTGGCCGGCCATCATCGACGTGCGCCGGGAGGTTGTCCACGGACGACACCGACTCGACCTCGAGGTGACGTTCGAGGACGGCCGGCGGGGCCTGGTGGAGGTCAAGTCGCTCTCCCGCGCCAGGGACCGCGTGGCGCCCCTGTCCAGCACCCCCTCGGCCCGGGGTGTCGACCACCTCGCCGCCCTCGCTGAGCTGGCGGAGGCGCACACCCCGACGGCGGTGGCGTTCGTGGTCCAGCGGGATGACGTCGAGGTGCTCGACCTCGCAGCCCCGGCGGACCCCGCATGGCAGACAGCCGTGCGCGCAGCGAGGACAGCCGGGGTCCACATCGTGGCCTTCGCCTGCGAGGTCGACGAGCGCGAGGCGCGGCTCAGCCGGGAGCTGGAGGTCCGCGACGGCGGGTCCGCCATGGCCGAGGTGCTCGACCACGGGCGACCAGCACCCTCCCTTGCCGCGGCCTACGCCGGCTCGTTGGTGGTGCTCCGGACCCCGGACGCCGGGCCGGTGACGATCGCGCCGGTCCCCGAAGGTGACGGTCCGGGTCACCTCACGGAGCTGCTGCCGGCGGCGGCCACACGCCTGATCGTGCTCACGGCCTGCAATCCACGGTCCCGGCTGCTGAGCGAGCGGGAGAACGCCGCTCGGAACCGGCGGCTGCTGACCGAGCTCGAGGCCCGTGACCTGGCCTGGATCGTCGCCGATGGGCGCGCACCCGACGGGTCCTGGCAGGAACCGGGGTACGGCGTCGTCGACGGCGACGTGGCCGAGCTGCTCGCGCTCGCGCGCCGGTTCGAGCAGCTGGCGGTGTTCGAGCTGACGGCCAGGCGACTGCGGGTGCAGTGGACGGAGGCAGGACTGGAACCGATCGAGCAGGGCTGGCGGATCGTGACGCCCTGAGCCGTCGATCGCGACGTGACGGCCCACTGGGACACGGAGCTCAGTCCTCGTCGTCCTCGTCGTGACCGACCAGGTCATCGGCCCAGGGCTCCACCCCGAAGCCGCCCATCGCGTCGAACTCGGCGAGGTCGAGGTCAGCGTCCAGCTCATCGATCGGGTCGCTCGCGCCGTCGCTCCAGTCGCCGGCCCAGTCCCGATCCGCGGACCGGAGCTCATCGACCTGACCCTCGAGCTCGTCGATGCGCCGCGTGGAGTGGTCACGGGTGAGGAAGTGGCCGATCACCAGCCCGTCGACCAGCGCATCGTCGACCCGCTCGTCACGTGCCGCGGTGGTGCCGACGGGTGCGGTCCGCGGATCGCTGGCGCCCGGTGTCGACGGCGTGCCTGGCACCGCGCTCGCCGGCGGAGCGGTGCACTGACCGTCCCAAGCCCGACCCACGCTCCGCCCGCGCCGTCGTCCGCGACCCAGCCAGAGCAGCACCAGGACGAGCAGACCACCCCAGAACAGCGTGCCAACGAGGAACTCGAGCACCGCGACCTCCCCTCGCCATCGCGGCCTGTTCCGACCTTACCGCCGGCATGTGACGGGCGGTGCCGAAGGCACCGCCCGTCGACGACGTGTCACGGCTCAGGTGGCATCCTCGTACTTGAACGAGACCTTGACCTTCGCCCGGTAGGCGACCACCGCACCGTTCTCCAGCGTCATGTCGAGCATCGCCACCTCGGCGATCCGCAGATCACGCAGCGAGCTCCCGGCACGCTCGACCGCTGCTGCAGCAGCACGCTCCCAGGACTCTGTGCTGGTGCCGACCAGTTCGACGACCTTGTAGACGCTCTCTGCCATATCGCGCTCCTCGTCCGCTCGGGGTCCGCTCGGGGACATGCTCGACTCTTGTCGACCACTGACGGCGGGTCAAGGGCACAGCGGACCGACCTGGCCGCTCGACCACCGGTGCGGCGACCGAGACGCCTGCTGTCAGGTCACGCCCCCTACGGCATGGTCGCACCCTCGCGCGGAGCGTGCACGGTCACGGCGCGTGACCCGTTCTCGACCGCATCGACCCGCCGTCTATGGCACGGTCCCTTCCCGGAGAGACCGTCGGAGGCGCGGATGGATCCCATCCCCCAGCAGGTCGGTCGGGCCTCCACGTTGGACCGCGATGTCCGGCAGACACGACCCGACCATGTCGTCACCTTCTACGAGGACTCGGCGTTCCTCGCGGCGTCGGTCCGTGGCTTCCTGCTCGCCGGGCTGCGGGCCGGTGAGACCGTCATCGTCGTGGCGACGCCGGAGCACCGGGCGGCCTTCGCCGAGGTGCTCACCGCGACGGGGCACGACGTCGACGAGAGCCGCCGGGCGGGCCGCTACATCGAGCTGGATGCGGCCGGCACCCTGGCTCGGCTGGTCGTCGACGGTGAGCTGCGAGCCGACCGGTTCGAGCAGGAGATCGTCAGCTTGGTCACCGCGACGGCAGCCGCCTCCCCGGGTCTGCGCATCTACGGCGAGATGGTGGCGCTGCTGTGGCAGGACGGCGCCCACACGCTCGCGCTGGAGCTCGAGGACCGCTGGAACACCCTGCTGGAGCAGGTGGCCGTCCCGCTGTGGTGTGGCTACCCGCTGACGTCCTTCGACACCCCGGAGACCACCGCCCGCTTCCACGACGTCTGTGCCCGGCACACGTTCGTGACCACCGACAGCTACGGCTCCCTGGACGCCACCGGCCCGCTCGCCGACGGCGTCGTGCTGCTGGATGCGCACGAGCCCGGAGGCTGGCCGCACTGACGCGCCGCATCCTCCTCACCCGGCACCGGCGTGGGCGAGGAACGCAGCCACGGCGGCCGGGTCGGCGCTCGCATCGGTGTGCTCGACGTGCCACAGACCTGAGGCGCGCACGGCCGCCTCCGGCGCTGACCGACCGAGCCAGGCCGCCGATGGTGGGTCGACGGGGTCGACGGCACGCTCCGCGAAGGTCGCGATCAACCCGGCCACCATCCTCGCTCGCTGCTGGCGGTCCGGCACCTCGAGCCACAGCAACGGCATGGCGCCGATGCGGCGTGACACCTCACGCTCCAGCTCGGCCTCGGCCGCCCGCACCTCCCGGGAGGCCGTGGCCCCACTGCCCCAGGTCGCCGCGGCCGGCGACCAGCGGTCGTCCCTCGCGAGCAACGCGGCGCCGAGCAGGCGCCGCAGCGCAGAGCGGCGGTGGTTCCCGGCGCCCGGGTTCGGGCCGGCGACCGCCCCCCGGTGCTGCGCGAGACGGGTCCACAGCAGCACGGGCGAGCCCTCTTCCAGCCCGTGGGAGCCGACGAAGGTGACCCGTGGGGTCACACCGTCGATGCGGAGCTCGCCCTCCTCGAACAGCAGGAACACCCCGTGGTCCGGCCACCCGGCTCGTGCTGAGGCTTCGCTGAGCAGGCGAGGTCCCCCGACCCGGGCGCTGATCACCTCGATGGCGGCGTAGCAGCGGTCGAGCAGCTCGGCCCGGGACGTCGACATCGCAGCCCTCCTCGGTC
>SLQK01000247.1 GCA_007131525.1 Nitriliruptoraceae bacterium
CGCTTGGTCTCCTCGGTCCACCGGGCCGCGCCGATCGGCTCGCCGGCGAGGTGGACGACGACGTCCACACCCTCGAGCTTCTCGGCCTGGATCGACCGCCGCGAGAGGTCCCAGACCACGTCGTCGGGACCGGCCCTGGACCCGTCCCGCACGACCCGCTGCACCGTGTGCCCGTCGGCGGTCAACGACGCGATCAGCGCCTCGCCGATCAGACCGCTCGATCCCGTGATCGCGTACCTGGCCACCTGCCACCCTCCGCGTGTGGACGACGCTTCAGTTTCGCAGGTCGAGGGGGTGGCGGACGGGGTGCGTCTGGGCTCCGGGGCGGCAGTGGCGATGCATCGCGTGCCGAGGCATGGGCTGGCAGCACCCGGGCTCGGCCTGACCCGCACCGGCTGGCCGACGGGGGGTTCGACCAGCCGGTGCGGGGAGGGAGGTCAGGACCCGTGGGACCCGACGAGCTTCCAGGTCGCCGGCAGCAACGCCGCCGCCAGGGCGAGCTTGAGCGCATCGCCGATGAGGAACGGCACGGCACCCAGGACCGTCGCCTCCACGAGACCGACACCGAGGAACAGCGCCAACCCGGTGACGCCGAAGGCGTAGATGACGAGGTTGCCGACCACCATCAGCGCGACCGTCCGACCCACGGTGCGGTCGTTGCCGAGCCGGGCGAGGCGACCGACGACCGCGGCCGCCGCGACGAACCCGACGATGTAGCCGAAGGAGGCCCCGCCCGTGGCCGTGAACCACGGCACACCGGCGACCCCGAGCACGAGGTAGAGGCTGCTGCCCAGCGTCGCCCGTCCCGCGCCGAGCGCAGCCGCGCCGAGCAGGACCGCGAAGGTCTGACCGGTCACCGGGACCGGGGTGAAGGGCAGCGGCACGGCGATCTGCGCGGACAGACCGAGCACCGCAGCGAACGCGCTGACGAGCAACGCATCCCTGACCCGTGAGCCGGGGACGAGGTCGGCGAGCACACGACCTGGGGCGACGGGGTTCGGGGCGGAGATGGCGCTCACGGGTTCCTCCAGGACGGTCGCTCGTTCGGGTGCGGCAGCCGGGGCGCGACACGTTCCCCCCGACCACCAGCGAGCACGATAGGCGAACCGCGCCGTGACGTCAGCGTCGGGCCGATCTCCCCTGCCCGATCACGTCCAGCCACGGGCGTAGGGCGCCGGCACCACCAGCCGATCCACAGCCCCCAGGGCGACGGCAGCACGCCGCGGCCAGTACGGGTCGCGCAGCGACTCCCGGCCCAGCAGCACCAGATCCGCCTCACTACGGGCCACGATGCCCTCGGCCTGCTCGGGCTCGCTGATCATGCCGACCGCTGCCGTCGCGACCCCGGCCTCCCGGCGGATGCGGGCGGCGAAGGGGACCTGGTACCCGGGGGCCGTGGGCACCCTGACACCGGGCAGCGTCCCGCCGGAGCTGCAGTCGATCAGATCGACGCCGTCCTCGACCAGCCACCTCGCCAGCTGGACCGAGTCCTCCTCCGACCACCCGCCGGGCACCCAGTCGGTCACCGACAGCCGCACCGCCAGCGGCAACCGGTCGGGCCAGACCTCGCGGATGGCGGCGACCACCTGCCGGGTGAGGCGCGTCCGGCCGACCAGCTCACCGCCGTACCCGTCGGTCCGGCGGTTGGTCAGCGGCGAGTGGAAGCTGTGCAGCAGGTAGCCGTGGGCCGCGTGGACCTCGAGCAGCTGGAACCCCGCCGCCGCCGCGCGCTGCGCCGCCGACCGGAACGCCGCGACCACCCGCGCGATCCCCGCCGCGTCCAGCTCCCTCGGCATCGGCGCCGCCTCGTCGAAGGCCACCGGGCTGGGCGCGACCACCTGCCAGCCCCCGTCCTCGGGCGCCACCGGTCCACCCCCCTGCCAGGGCGGCGCCGTCGAGGCCTTCCGACCCGCGTGGGCGAGCTGCACAGCCGGGACCGCCCCGTGCGCACGGATCTGCGCGACGATGGGTTCCAGGCCCTCGACCTGCCGGTCGTTCCACAGGCCGAGGCAGGCCGGGGAGATGCGACCCTCGGGCAGCACCGCCGTCGCTTCGGCGCACACCAGCGCGTTGCCGCCCACCGCGCGGGAGACCAGGTGCACCTGGTGCCACGCGGTGGCCACCCCGTCGCTGGCGCGGTACTGACACATCGGTGACACCCCGATGCGGTTGCGCAGGGTCACCGACCGCAGCTCGAGCGGTGTGAAGAGCTTCGACATCCAGGTGCTCCGTCTCGGGAGCGGCTCACCCCACGAGCCGCGGTCGCGCTGCTCACGCCACGGCGCGTTCGAGCGCCGCCACCAGCCGCTCGGCGGCTCCTGCGACCAGGTCCATGAACAGGTTCGGCTCGGTCACCTCGAGCTCGTTGACCTGCCAGGTCCCGGCCGGGTCGACCAGCAGGTCCACCCGGGCGTACAGGAGCTGCTGGCCCGTCGCCTCGACCACCCAACGGGCCAGTGCCACCGCCTCGGCCGGCGGGTCGAGGACAGGTTCGTAGACCCCTCCGTGCTCGATCTGGACCAGGAACGAACCGTCGTTGGGTCGTTTGCGGACCGCGTGGCTGACCTGGCCATCGAACAGGATGACGCTGAGCTCCCCGACGGTCGCGATCGTGGGGAGGAAGGGCTGCACCAGCACGTCACCGGTGTCACACAGGGCATCGAGCGCCGACTGCCCACGGCTGGCCGGGAGCTGCTCGATGCCGTCACCACCGGCGCCGATCGCCGGCTTGAGCACGACCTCCTCCCAGCCCCGTGCCGCGGCGAGCGCGGCGAGGTCCACGCGGTCACCGCGGGCCAACCATGCGGTCGGGACGATCGGAGCCCCCCGCTCCTCGAGCTCGAGCAGGTAGCCCTTGTGGGTGTTCCACCGCACCACCTCGGCGTCGTTGAACAGCCGGGTGACCGCGCCGACCGCACGCGCCCAGGCCACGAAGGCATCGCGACGCGTGTGGTAGTCCCAGGTCGACCGGATCACGACCGCGTCGTAGCGCCCCCAGTCCACATCGGGATCGTCCCATGGGACGAGCGAGGCCTCGTGCCCCGCCGCTGCCAGGGCCTCGAGCAGCGGCTCGTCGTCCTGGTCCGTGTGCACCTGCTCGGCGGCGGTGGCCAGCGCGACACGCACGGGACGGCTCCTGACGGGACGGCGAGGTGGCACTCGCCGCGACGCTACCCGTCCACCCGTCCACCCGGCCGACCTCGCCGCCCCGCCGGCTCTAGGGTGGTGCCCCGAGCGCCACGCAGCAGGCAGTGGCGGCCGGTGCCACCGCCCATCCGCCGGCCGATCAGCGATGAGAAGGGGATGCCGTGCTCGAGGAACTGCAGGTCCGACCCGGTGACCCGGCCCGGCTGGCGGAGCGGGAGACGAAGAGCCGGCTCGGCCTCGGTAGGAAGTCGGACGGCTACGAGCGACTGGCCGAACTCCAGGAAGAGCTGCGCGAGCTGCAGGCGCACCTGTTCGGCGAGTCACAGCGGGCGGTGCTGCTGATCCTGCAGGGGATGGACAGCTCCGGCAAGGACTCGACGATCCGGCGGGTGTTCGAGGGCGTCAACCCCCAGGGGGTGTGGGTCCGGGGCTTCGGCCGTCCCGAGGAGGCCGAGCTGGCCCGCGACTACCTGTGGCGCGTCCACCGGGACGTCCCCCGCCGCGGCAAGATCGGCATCTTCAACCGCTCCCACTACGAGGACGTCGGGGTGGTGCGGGTCAAGGAGCTCGTGCCGGCCGAGGTGTGGCAGCGCCGCTACCACCACATCCGGGAGTTCGAGCGCCTCCTCACCGACGAGGGGACCACGATCCTCAAGGTGTGGCTGCACATCTCCCGTGACGAGCAGCGTGCGC
>SLQK01000119.1 GCA_007131525.1 Nitriliruptoraceae bacterium
CCCGTCGTGCCGTCGTGCCGTCGCGCCGCCGCGTCGACCAGGGCGATGGGCCGCCAGGGCCCGGCCTGGCGCGGCGATCGACGCGGTTGGCCCGTCCCCGTCGGCCCGTCCCCGTCGGCCGCTCCCCGTCGGGACGTCTACCCGCGCCGCGCCTGCGCCACCCGGAGCCGACCGTCCTCGTCCAGCACGTCTCGCCAGGAGCGGGTCGCTGACCACCCGAGCAGACGCCGGGCCTTGGACGAGTCGATGCCGGAGCGCGGCGGTCCCCCACCGGCTGCGGGCGGCGCGTCGCGCACCTCGATGTTGGCACCGGGGAACGCTCGGGCCACGAGGTCGCCGAGCTCGTGGGTGGTGGCGTTGTCGGGCTGGGCGACGTAGACCACCTCGTGGCCGGACAGCGCCACCTCGGCGGCGAGGCGGATGGCGACGGCCAGGTCCTGGTTGTCGGTGTAGGACCAGAACCCCAACGACGGTTGGAAGGGGTCGCGGACCAGGTGACCGAGGTTGCGTTCGTAGTCCTCGGCGTCGCGCTGCACCCAGGACGGCCGGAGCGAGACCACCGAGAGCTCCGAGCGGGCCACCGCGGCGTCGCACCACTGCTCGATCACGAGCTTGCCGAAGCCGTAGGGGTCCTGGGGCGCGGCCGGGGTGTGCTCGTCGATGGGTAGGTAGGGCGGCAGGAACGGTCGCTCGGCGAAGATGAAGCCCGTCACGGTCTCACTGGAGAGGTTCACCAACCGGGGGACCTGCCATCGCACGCAGGCTTCGACGACGTTGAACGCGGCCATGACGTTGTTGGCGAACAGCACGTGCGGTGGGTGGTGGATCGGCACGGGGATCGCGGCAGCGTGCACCACCGCATCCATCCCGCGGACGACGGCGTCGGCCGAGCCGGCGTCGGTGAGGTCCGACTGGATGTAGTGCGCGGCACCCGGTGGGAGCGCGCTGTCGGGTGGACCGAGGTCGCTGGCGATCACCTCGTGGCCGGCGCGGCCCAGTTCGCTGACGGCCGCCACGCCCACCTTGCCCCGCGCCCCGGTCACCAGCACCCGCACAGCCGCTCCTGTCGTCGGTCGTGACCGTCCGGACGGGCCGTCACGACCCCTCCGGCAGCTCCCGGCTGCGCTGGCCGATGCCCTGTTCGCCGTAGGGATAGCCGGCCGCACCGGGATCACTGGCCCGGTCGAGCAGCGCGGTCTCCTGGGCGTCGAGGTGCAGGTCGGCGGCACCGAGGTTGTCGGCGAGCTGCCCCACGGTGCGCGCCCCGAGGATCACCGAGGTGACCTGCGGTCGGTCCGCGACCCAGGCCAGGGCGACCTGCGCCATCGACACCCCACGGCCCTCCGCGACCGCGCGGACCGCGTCGATCACGTCCCAGGTCCGCTGCTCGGCGCTCCGCCGGTCATAGGCCTCCAGCCCGCGCTCCGGATCCTCACCCAGACGGCTCGCCCCGGTCGGCCGCTCGTCGGGCCGGTACTTGCCGGTCAACCAGCCCCCCGCCAGCGGCGACCACGGCAGGATCCCCAGCCCGTTCGCCGCACACGCCGGCACGATCTCCCACTCCAGCTCCCGGCCGAGCAGGTTGTAGTGCGGCTGCAGCGTCACCGGCACCGACCACCCGTGGAACTCGGCCAGGTCCACTGCCCGCTGCAGCTGCCAGCCGGTGAAGTTCGACAGCCCCACGTAGCGGATCTTCCCGGCCGAGACCGCATCGTCGAGGAACCGCAGGGTCTCCTCCAGCGGCGTCAACGGATCCCAGGCATGCACCTGGTACAGATCGATCGTGTCCACCTGCAGGCGACGCAGTGAGCCCTCCAACGCGACCGACAGGTGCCGCCGCGACAGGCCGAGATCGTTGGGACCATCACCGGTGGGGAACCGGCCCTTGGAGGCGAGCACGACCTGCTCGCGGACGTCGGGGGGAGCGGTGGCCAGCCACCGGCCGATGATCGCCTCTGACTCGGTGCCGGTGTACACGTCGGCGGTGTCGATGAACGTGCCACCAGCCTCGATGAACGCGTCCAGCATCGCCACCGACGTCGCCTCATCGGCTTCACCCCCGAAGGTCATCGTCCCCAGGCACAACGAGGACACGACGCAACCACTGCGGCCCATCAGGCGGTACTCCACGAAAGGAACCTCCGAGGTCGGGGACACCTCGACGGTAGCCGCAGCCGGAGCGGCCGCGGGGTCGCCGCGCAGCCAGCGGCAGGCCGTCGGTCGACCTGCTCCGATCAGCGCCTGCGAGCACCGACAGGGCCACCTCGGTGGGACGGCCCCAGAAGGCTCAGCCGTCCAGTAGTTCCACCAGCCGCCGGTACAGCGGCAGCGACTCGAGCCAGCCCTCGGGGGCGCGACGGCCGCCTTCCAGCGCGCGGTGGAGCGGGTGGCGCTGCTGCCGCAGCCAGTCCAGGGACGCGACGAGGTGGTCCCTGGTCAGCTCGGCCGGGTCGATCAGCCGGCCGGGATCGCCGTCCAGCAGGTAGGCGTCCCAGGCGTGCCGCAGCACCCAGGTGCTGGGGTCCTCCATGAGGCCGCGCAGTCGTGTCGACTGCTGCTCGCTGAGCTGGCTCGGGACCGTGCGCCGCCACCCCTGCGGCGCGCGCGGTCGGCTCGTCATCGGGGCTCCTCCCTGCTCGCTGGGGCGCTCCCTGGGGCGCCCGCGGGGTCGGCCGCCCAGGCCGCGGCGATCTCCGCCATGCCCGCGCGGAAGCTGCGGTGGGGTGCGACCCCCAGCAGCCGCGGCAGCCGGTCGGTGGCGTACCGACCGGTCCAGGCCGCCTCGTCGGTGCCCGGTCGCTCGGGTAGGTCGCCGTCCAGCAGCTCGACCACCGCGTCGAGGTACTCGCCCACCGTGACGTGGCCGCCCACGACGTTGGCGACGAGCGGCTCACCCCTCGCGGCCTCGGTCCGAGCTTCGGGACCCTCCGTCTCCAGCGCGCCGGCGGCGACGATCGCATCGACGAGGTCATCGATGTGCACGAAGGCGAAGGTCCTCGCCCGCGGCGCGGGGAAGCCGCGGCCCTCGGCGATCGCCCCCGGCACGCGGGTTCCCCAGGTCGAGGTCGGTCCGGCGCCGAGCACCGCGGGCGGTCGCAGGATCGCGAGCGCCGGTCCCCCCTGCTCCGCCAGCAGCAGCCGGTCCGCGTCGGCCTTGGTGCGCGCGTACGGGCTGGCAGCCTCGTCGTCGCCGGCGACCAGGGGTGCGTCCTCGTCCACCACCCGCACGTCCTCGCCCGGGTCGGCGTACACCGAGGTGGTGGAGACGTGGACGAACCGGGGGGTCCGCGCCTCGACAGCAGCCTGCAGGAGTCGCCGGGTCCCCTCCACGTTGACAGCGGCGGCGGTGGCGAGGTCCGGACCGGCGGTGGCGGCGGCATGCACGACCACCTCGACGTCACCGAGGAGGTCGGGCGTGACCGCCTCGAAGCCGCCCAGGTGCTGCTCGGCCCCGAGCGCCTCGAGGTGGTCGTCGCGGCGGCGCACCGGTGCGACGACCCCGTGACCGAGCGTCGTCAGCCGTGCGGCGACCCGCCCGCCGACGAAGCCGGTGGCGCCGGTCAGCAGCACACGTGCCATCTCGATCTCCGGGGGTGAGGTGCGGGGCGGAGGTCGGGCCCCAGCGGGGCACGCTACCGGCCGTGCTGGCGCCCGGACGTGCGGGCGGGGTCGCAGGGCGGACCCGACCGGGGCGGCGCGTAGCATCGAAGTCTGACGCGTCGCCTGCCGGGTCGGCGTCGACCCGGCGGTTCCGACGCGCATGACACCCACCTCGCACACCACGCACATGAGGAGCGCACCGTGGAGATGCCGTACCGCCGACTGGGGCCCTC
>SLQK01000236.1 GCA_007131525.1 Nitriliruptoraceae bacterium
ATCACCTCAAGCGGATGGAGGCGCGCGGCCTGGTGGATCGCGAGGAGTGCGCGGAGGACGCTCGCGGTTCCGAGGTCGTGCTCACCGCTGCTGGAAGAGCGGCGATCGAGGCGGCGGCGCCGGCCCACGTCGAGGACGTCCGGCGGCTGATGATCGACCAGCTGACACGCGAGCAGCTCGAAGCGCTGGCGGTCGCGGCCGAGGCGGTCCTCGCGGCGCTCGAGGCCGAGGAGCGCGAGCCGCACGGCTGAACCGACCTCGCCGGCCGGGGCGCTGCTGGGTGGGAGCGCAGTGGCACCGCCTGCTGCGCGCCCCAGCCCTCCACGTGACCGGACCCGTCCAAGGGGGGTGCGGCGTCCGGACCTGGGCAGATCGTTGCGCCGCGCAGCGGATCCCTGGGAGCGGGACCTCGCGTCGTGAGCGATGCTGCCCCCACGAACCAGGAACCCAGAGCCACGATCCAGGAGCCAGGATGGCCACGAGGAGCGACGGTCCCATCATCGAGGTCCGAGACGTGGTCCGGACCTTCGGGGCGGTCAGAGCACTCGACGGCGTCGACCTCGCCGTCGAGCCGGGGATCGTCTACGGCCTGCTGGGCCCCAACGGGGCCGGCAAGACCACCCTGATCCGGGTGCTGGCGACGTTGCTGCGGCCGGATCGCGGTTCGGTCCGGGTAGCCGGGGTCGACGTCGTCGCCGACCCCAACGCGGCCCGGGCCCGGATCGGCCTGGCCGGGCAGTTCGCCGCGGTGGATGCCTTCCTGACGGGCCGGGAGAACGTCGAGATGGTCGGTCGGCTCTACGGGCTGTCCCCGCGGAACGCCCGTCAGCGCGCCGACGACGTCCTGGAGCGCATCGGGCTGACCCGCGACGCCGGTCGGCAGGTCGGCACCTACTCGGGTGGGATGCGGCGCCGCCTCGACCTCGCTGCCTCGCTCGTCGGTCGTCCCGAGGTGATGTTCCTCGACGAGCCGACCACCGGCATCGATCCTCGGAACCGGCTGGAGCTGTGGGACCTGATCGAGGATCTCGTGGCAGCCGGGACGTCGGTGCTGCTCACCACCCAGTACCTCGACGAGGCCGACCGGCTGGCCGCGCGCATCGGCGTGATCGACCGTGGCGTGGTGGTGCAGGAGGGCACGGCGGATGAGCTGAAGGACGCCGTCGGCGGGTCGGTGCTGGAGCTGGTGGTCCCGGACGGTCACCACGTCCGCGCGATGGAGACGATCACCGCGGCCACCGGCGAGGAGGTCCTGGAGCTCGCTGGCCGGCGGCTCCGGGTCGCGGCCCGCGAGGGGTCCCGCACCCTGCTGGAGGTGGTGCGTGCCCTGGATGCGGCGGGGGTGGAGGCCGACGACATCGGACTGCACAAACCCTCGCTCGACGACGTGTTCCTGGCGGTCACCGGTGAGCCCACCGGGCAGGACACCGACGTTGGTCACGACATCGACGATCCGGCGTCCACCGTCGCCGGTGACCGAAGCCGCGGGAGGAGAGGCTGATGGCAGCCACGATCGAACCGAGCCGACTCCCCAGCCCGGACCGAGCGCTCCGGGAGCGCGCGACCTTCACCTCAACGGTCGCTGACACCTGGGTGCTCACCAGGCGGAACCTGTTGCGCAACATCCGGCTGCCGCAGGTGCTGCTGTTCTCCACCGTGCAGCCGATCATGTTCCTGCTGCTGTTCACCTACGTCTTCGGCGGCGCCATCGGTCAGGCGCTCCCCCCGGTGGCGGAAGGTGAGTACATCAACTGGCTCATGCCGGGGTTGCTGGTGCAGATCTCGGTGTTCGGCGCCGGGCAGACCGCCATCGGGCTCACCGACGACCTGTCCAAGGGCGTGATCGATCGGTTCCGCTCCCTGCCGATGGCCCGCAGCGCCGTGCTGGCCGGACGGACCTTCGCCGACCTCGGCCGCAACACCGCGGTCGTCACCCTCATGCTGCTGGTGGGGTTCCTGATCGGCTTCCGGTACCAGACCAGCTTCCTGCGCTTCCTGGCCGGGGCGGCGCTCGGGCTCGCGTTCGCCTACTCGCTGTCGTGGGTCATGGCGGTGATCGGGCTGTACGTCAAGGACCCCGAGGCCACGCAGTCGGCGGTGTTCCTGCCGGTCTTCCCCCTGGTGTTCGCCTCGTCGGTGTTCCTGCCCACGGAGACGATGCCCGACTGGCTGCGGGTCTTCGCCGACAACCAGCCGATCACCACGGTCACCAACGCCCTGCGTGCGCTCATGCTCGGCGAGGGGGCGCTGCCGGAGGGCCAGGTGTTGGCTAGCCAGCTGCTGATCTCGCTGGTATGGATCGCCAGCATCACCCTGGTGTTCAGCCTGCTGGCCATCCGCGCGTACCGTCGGGCGGTCAACTGACGGTCCTCCCCGGGCAGCAACGATCGTGCCCGACCTGAGCTCGACGAGGTGGACCACGACGCGAGTCAGCCGGTGGGACTCGACGCCCACGGCAACCGGCGGCGGCGCCCCGAGGCCCGAGCGGGCGGGTCGCCAGGAGCGGCCAGCAGATGGCCGGGATGGTTCGGCTACTCCCAGGCGACGTTCGCGAGCCCGGCGCGGCGGACCAGGGCACCACGTCGCGCCGAGCCGGCGAGCGGTTCCCGCCACCACGTCGATTCAGTCAGCGTGACGAACGATCAGGTCCACCCGGGTCATCCCGTCCTCCTCGGAGGAGATGAGGTTGACCGTGTACTCGGGGCCGGATGCTTCCATCGTGAGGAAGAACTCGGTGTCCTGGCTGTCGTCCAGCTGCCACCCATCCGACGTGAATGCGGCCGTGTAGAAGTCACGTACGGCATCGCGGTCGAGGCCGCTGATCGTCGCGACCCCCCACTGCCGGGTGTCCTCCCACGACGGGTCGTAGGACGACACCAGCTGAGCATCGGGAGGCAGAGGGACGGAGGCTGGGAAGCTGTCCACCAGGCCGCCCATCACGAAGCCGCTGCCGCCGGCCTCCGGTTGGTCGCCGGGAGGATCGGTGTCGGTCGCCTCGGTCTCGTCCTCCGCGCGCTCCTCCTCCGGGTCCGCCTCGAGCTCGTCCGCGGTCGTCTGCTCACTCGGCGGCTCAGGGTCCTCTGCTGCGGGCGCTGGATCGTCGCCGTTGCAGCCGTACAGGCCAAGAGCTGCCGCGGAGATCATCGCGACGCCGCTCGAACGGCATCGACGGCCCGGCGTCGTGTGCCTCCGGTGTGCGGTGCGGTTCAGCATCACCTTCCACCTCCCCTGGGATCACGTCCCGGTCCACGGTGGCGGCGGCTCGACCTGCGGCGCCGACCGGAAGACCCGCAGCACCTCAACGCCTGTCCGTCGAGGCTAGGGACGGGACCCGACCGGTTCCCAGGGCCCTGCGGCCTTTCCACGGCGTCGGTCGCTCACGGGCCTCCCGCCACGTTGCCGCTTCCTCGGTGTCGACATACGCTCTGGCGCCCCAGGAGGGTTCGCCTAGTCAGGCCTATGGCGCACGGCTGGAATCCGTGTTGGGAGTCACATCCCTCGGGGGTTCGAATCCCCCACCCTCCGCTCTTCGCACCCCCTGTGACCAGGGAGAACGCCCCCGGCCGTGTGCCGGGGGCGTTGCGCTTCCTGGCCGTCGCACCCCCGATGGGTCACGGATCGGTCACAGGATCTGCGCGTTCCTTGGTGTGGGGTGCCTGGTTAGGTTCGTGTGATGGTCACGTCCAGAGCGTCGCCGATCACGTCGAGGCGTTCCAGGCCGGCGGTGCTGGCGAAGGGGATGGCGGGCCCGTCGGCGGGGAGGTCGTGCCGTGCCACACCGCCCGACCGTGCGGCGGTCCGGGTGACGAGCAGCAGGCACAGGCCATCG
>SLQK01000092.1 GCA_007131525.1 Nitriliruptoraceae bacterium
CTGGTGATCCCGGGTGGTTTCGCCCCCGACGCGCTGCGCCGCTCGCCGGCGGTCCTCGACCTCGTGCGGGCCTTCGACCTGGCCGGCAAGCCCATCGCCTTCATCTGCCACGCCGGCTGGGTGCCGATCTCCGCCGGCATCATCGAAGGGCGCCGGGCGACCAGCTTCTTCGCCATCAAGGACGACATGGTCAACGCCGGGTGCGTGTGGGAGGACGCCGAGGTGGTCGTCGACGGCAACCTCATCTCCTCCCGCCACCCCGGCGACCTCGGCCCGTGGCTCAGGGCGACCATCCAGGCGTTGGGCGGCAGCGTCAGCTGACGTCATGTGCGCGCACACGGCGTGAGCAACAGCGCTGAGCGTCACCTACCGTCGAAGGTCACACGGGCCCATGGAGCCCGTGCCACCTCACCAGGCCGGAGCGTTGGGACGGATGGTCGAAGGCGAGGTCACCGCGCAGGACTGGCGGCGGCTGTTCGGCGGCCACCCGTCGATCACGCTCCTGCTCGACCCGACCGAGCGCACCGTCGTGGCGGCCAACGACGCGGCCGAGCGGTTCTACGGCTACGACGCCTCCGTCCTCACCGGCCTCCGCCTCGAGGAGCTCGCGGTGCCGGCGCCTGTTGCCGCCGTCGACCTCGACGGCCGTCCCGTCCTGCCGGCCTGGGCGTCGAGCGTCCTGGGCGACGGACAGGACGGGGGACCACCATGGCGGGCGGTGGCGCGGCACCGTCTCGCCGACGGGAAGCAGCGCGACGTCGAGGTGGTGACCGCCCCGATGCGCGTCGAGGGCCGCCAGCTGCTCACCGCGGTGATCCACGATCTCAGCGGGCAGCAGCGCGCACTCCGGCTGCTCAGTGCCAGCGAGGAGAACGCCCGCCGCCGGATCGACCAGCTCGGCGACCAGCTGGACGCCTCACAGCGCCGCTTCGAGGCGCTGGTCGAGCACGCGCGCGATCCGATCCTCGTGCTGGACCAGCAGCAGCGGATCACCTACCTGAGCCCGGCAGCGGCGGCGTTCCTCGGGTCCCCGTCACCATCGATCGAGGACATCCTGGCTCGGGTCGATGAGCGGGATCGCCGGCAGCTGGGTGCCGTCTGGCGGGCGCTCCTGGCCGGCCCGCACCCGATCCGGCAGCACGTCGTGCGGCTCGCCCGCGCCGACGGGCGCCGGCGCGACCTGGCGCTCACCCTGTCGGACCTCAGGGGCCTCGATGCCGTCGCCGGGGTGGTGGTGACGGCCCGCGACCTCACCGACGAGCTGACCGTGCGGTCCCGGCTGGAGCACCAGACCACCCACGACGGGCTGACCGGGCTGGCCAACCGCGACCTGCTCCTCGAGGAGCTGCGCCGCTTCCTCGCTCCGACCGAGGGCGACACCCCGGGCGAGACCGAGGGCGACACCCCGGGCGACACCCCGGGCGACACCCCGGGCGACACCCCGGGCGAGGTCCAGCGGGACGCCGGCGAGGAGGTGCGACCGGGGGCGCTGGTCCTGCTCGACCTGATCGGCATGGCCGGGATCAACGACCGCGTCGGCCACCGCACCGGCGACTACCTGCTGCGCGCCGTCGCCCGCCGGCTGCAGGAGGCCGTCGGCCCCCACGGCACCGTCGCGCGCACCAGCGGGGACGAGTTCGGTGTGCTGCTCCCCTCCGACGCCGGGGAGGCCGCTGCCCTGGCGCTGGCCCACGACCTCGACCGGTTGTTCGACGAGCCCTTCGCCACCCCGGGCGGCGGCACCCTCCTGCTGCGCGTGCGGGCCGGCGCCGCCTCGACGAGCACCTCGGGCGGCACGCCCGCGGGGGTGCTCCGCGATGCGAACCTGGCGCTCAGCGCCGCGCAGGCCTCGGACACCGAACGGATCCGGGTCTGCGACGACGCGCTGCGTCGCGAGGAGGAACGCCGCCTACGGCTGGAGTACGAGCTGTCCACGCCGGCCATCACCGAGCAGTTCCACCTCGCCTACCAGCCGCTGGTCGACCTGCGCACCGGCGCGGTGCCGTGCCTGGAGGCGCTGCTGTTGTGGGACCACCCCGAGCTCGGTGAGATCGGTCCGGGGGAGTTCGTCCCCGTCGCCGAGCGCAACGGCGCCATCGTGCCGATCGGCGCGTGGGTGCTGCGTCGGGCCTGCGAGCAGCTGGCGGCCTGGGACGACGAGGGCGTCGATCCCGGCCTGCAGCTCGCCATCAACGTCTCGGCTCGGCAGCTCCTCGACGTCGACCTGGTGCCGACCGTGGCCGGCGTGCTCGAGGACACCGGTCTGGCGCCCCATCGGCTCGCGCTGGAGGTCACCGAGACGGTCCTGGCCGATCACAGCGACGTGACGACCGCCAAGCTCCAGGCGATGGCCGACGTCGGTGTGCGCATCCACATCGATGACTTCGGGACCGGCTACTCCTCCTTCGCCCAGCTCGGCCGGTTCCCCTTCCACGGGCTGAAGATCGACCGGTCCTTCGTGACCCCGCTCGGCGTCGACGACGACGCCGATCCGGTCATCAGCGCCCTGCTCGCGATCGCCGGCGCCCAGGGCCTGGAGGTGATCGCCGAGGGGGTGGACGCCGAGGTCCAGGTCGCCCACCTGCGCGCGCTGGGCTGCCAGCTGGCGCAGGGCTACCTGTGGTCGCGGCCGCTCGCCCCCGACGCGGTGCCGGCCTTCCTGGCAGGCCCCCAACCGGTCCCACCGCCGGCGACCTCCGCACGACCGGGCTGAGTCGCGGACTCCCCTGCCCTCCCCTCTTCCCCCCCCCGGATCGACGATGACCGCTCCCACCGACACCGCGCCCTTCGCCGAGCTCGGGCTCGACCACCGGCTCGTCGCCGCGCTGCAGCAGCTCGGGTACGAGGAACCGACCCCGATCCAGCGCGAGGCGATCGGCCCCCTGCTGGCCGGCCGTGACCTCCTGGGGCAGGCGGCCACGGGCACCGGCAAGACCGCCGCCTTCACCCTGCCGATCCTGCAGCGCCTGCCCGCCGGCGACCGCGGCCGGGCGCCGACGGCCCTGATCCTGGTCCCGACCCGCGAGCTGGCCATGCAGGTGTCCCAGGCCGCCCACGCCTACGGCCGCGGGGTCGAGGCGCGGGTCCTGCCCGTCTACGGGGGCCAACCGATCTGGCGGCAGCTCAAGGCGCTGGCCCGCGGCGTGGACATCGTGGTGGCGACACCGGGGCGGGCCGTCGACCACCTCGCCCGCGGCACGCTCCACCTCGACGACCTCGAGGTGGTCGTGCTCGACGAAGCCGACGAGATGCTGGACATGGGCTTCGCGGAGGACCTCGACACGATCCTCGCGGCCACGCCGGCGACCCGGCAGACGGTGCTGTTCTCGGCGACCCTGCCCCCGCGCATCGACCAACTGGCGCGGCGCCACCTCGATGACCCGCTGCGGATCACGATCGGACGCGAGCAGGCGGGCGTGCGGCACAGCCCGCAGGTGCGCCAGAGCGCCTTCGTCGTGGCGCGTGCCCACAAGCCGGCGGCGCTGGGCCGCATCCTCGACATCGAGGCGCCCGACGCCGCGATCGTGTTCTGCGGGACCCGGACCGAGGTCGACGAGCTGACCGAGGTGATGAACGGGCGGGGCTACCGCGCCGAGGCGCTCCACGGCGGGATGGACCAGGAGCAGCGGGACCGGGTCATGGAGCGTCTCCGGGCCGGGACGGCGGAGCTGCTGGTCGCCACCGACGTGGCCGCCCGCGGCCTCGACATCGACCACCTCAGCCACGTCATCAACTACGACGTCCCCGCCGCACCGGAGTCCTACA
>SLQK01000042.1 GCA_007131525.1 Nitriliruptoraceae bacterium
CACGCTGGCGATCACCCCCACCTCGCCGCCGCCGTCGAGATAGCGGTACCGCTCGGCGACCTCACCCGGCCGGGTCGGCGCCACCGGCTCGAGCGGCCACGCACCCGCCAGCACCTCCACCACCTCGGCGGCGGGCACGACCCGGGACCGGTCCCAACCGTTGGTCGTCCCGACGTCCATGAACTCGATGAAGCGAAGCACCACCCCGACGTCGCGGGCCCAGCCGGCCAGGGGCAGGAGCTGGTCCTCGTTGGCGCCACGCTGGACGACGGTGTTGACCTTGACCGAGAGCCCCGCTGCCTGGGCGGCGGCGATCCCGTCGAGCACCGAGGTGACCGGCAACGGGGTGTCCCCCACCGCCTTGAACGTCGCGTCGTCGAGGGCATCGAGGCTGACGGTGACGCGGTCGAGGCCCGCGGCCGCCAGCTCGGCGGCGTGCTGGGGCAGCAGCGTGCCGTTGGTGGTGAGCGCCAGGTCCTCGATGGCGGGGATGGTCCGCAGACCCGCCACCAGCCGCGGCAGGTCCCGCCGGAGCAGCGGCTCACCGCCGGTGAGGCGCACCTTTCGGACCCCGAGCCGCGCGAACACCGCCACCAGCCGTTCGAGCTCCTCGAAGCTCAGCAGCTCCGACCGGGGCAGGAACGCGTGATCCGGACCGAACAGCTCCCGCGGCATGCAGTACCCGCAGCGCAGGTTGCACCGGTCGGTCACGGAGACACGCAGGTCGGTGACCGGCCGTCCCAGCCGGTCCTGCACCTCGGTCGCGGGCTCGCTGTCCACAGCGGGCACGGTACCGAGCAGGACCGGCAGCGCAGGGTCGGTAGCCTGCCCCGGCGAGGGGACCTGCAGCGGGTCGACCGCGGCCCCGTCCAGGGTGGGCTCACCCGAGCTCGCCGGGTGGTCCCCGCGAGGCCCCGATCCCAGGGGGAAGCCACCCATCCTCGAGTGGACAGGGACGACGCGATGCGGGTGCGGGTGTTCGGCGGGCTCACCGAGCAGGTCGGTGGCCCCCACATCGAGGTGGCGCTGCCCGATGACGGGTCGGCCACCGTCGCCGACCTGCGGGCGGCGGTGGCCTCGGCCTACCCCCACCTCGCCCCCCTGCTCCAGCGGGTCAGCGTCGCGGTGGACCTCGAGGTGGCCCGCGGGTCGGACCCGATCCCGGCCGGCGCCGAGGTGGCGCTGCTCCCACCGGTGGCGGGCGGTGCCGACCGCGACGACCACGGGAGCTGGGTGCCGGTGCTCACGGGGCTGGTCACCCCACCGATCGACGTGGAGGGCACGATCGAGCGGATCGCCGCGGACGGCGCCGGGGCCACCGCCCTGTTCCTCGGCACGGTGCGCGATCACGCGCCGGATCTCGGTGGGGTCGTGCAGCTCCAGTACTCGGCCTACGAGCCGATGGCGGAGCGGGAGCTCGCGGCGATCGCGGACGAAGTCTGCCAGACCCACCCGGAGGTGACCGGTCTCGCCCTGCTCCACGCGATCGGGGACCTGCCCGTCGGCGCCCACACGGTGCTGATCGCCTGCACCTCGGCGCATCGCGCCGTCGCTTTCACGGCCTGCCGCGAAGCGCTGGAGTCCGTCAAGGACCGGGTGCCGGTGTTCAAGCGCGAGATCGCCACCGACGGCACCGCCCGGTGGGTGGGCCTCACCCCACCACCGACGGACGACGGCCTCACCGCAGGTCCGCCGGTCGATCCCACCGATCCCACCCCCGTCCGTCCAGAGGAGGACCCCAGTGAGTGACCCCTTGCCGAACATCCGCGCGCTGCCGGCCAGCGAGGCCGCCGCCCGGCTCGACGATCCCGACGCACTGGTCCTCGACGTCCGCACGCCGGGCGAGTACGTCCAGGCCCACCTCCCCGGGGCGATCAACATCGACTTCTACGGTCCGACGCTGCGCCAGGAACTCGACGAGCTCGATCGCGACGCGCCGATGCTCCTGTACTGCCGGTCCGGACAGCGCAGTGGCAACCTCCACGGGCTCCTCGCCGAGCTCGGGTTCCGCGACGTGGTGGACATCAGCGGCGGCATCATCGAGTGGGTGAACGCGGAGCTCCCCGTCGACCGCTGACCAGGCCCGTGCGGTTGACCGCTCGGGCCGGTACCTGCGCCGGCCGGGAGCGGGGCGTCGGCTCAGGCGGGACGGTGGGCCCGCACCAGCAGGTCGATCGCCCTGCGTCGCACACCCTCCACCTCGACGTCGCGGGTCACCTCGCCGGCCCGTTCGACCACCAGCCCGGTGCCGTCGATGGCCGCGGTGACCTCCTCCACGGTCGGGAGCAGCTCGGGATCCTGCGGCCCACCGACCCCGTCCTCGAGGTTGCGTCGGGCGTGGGCGATCAGCAGGAAGGTGCCGCCCGGCGCGACCAGCGCGGCCGCCCGTCGCAGGACGTCGCGCTCCACCGCCCGCGGCAGCTGGAGGTAGGCGACGAGGACCACGAGGGCGGGGGCCAGGCTCAGCGGCTCCGTGAGGTCGGCGAGGGTGAAGGTGACCGTGACCCCGCGGCGAGCCGCCAGCGCACCGGCCTTGTCGATCGCGACCGGCGAGAACTCGACGGCCTCGACCTCGAACCCCTGGTCGGCGAGCCAGAGGGCGTTGCGTCCCTCGCCCGCCGCGAGGTCCAGGACACGACCGCGCGGGTGGTCGGCGAGCTCCTCGGCGACGACGGCGTTCGGCCCGACCGACCAGACGAGCTCACGCTCGCGGTACCGCTCGTCCCAACTGGCGGCATCCATGACAGGCTCCCGATCGTCGATGTGGTGACAGCGGCTGGGTCCCAGAGGTGGCCGCCCGTGGAGGCGGGCGCCGAGGAGGTCGGGGTCGGGCGGTGTGCATCTGCCGGTTGCTGCGGGCGCTGGTGGGGCCGGGCGCCGGTGGGGCCGGGCGCCGGTGGGGCCGGGCGCCGGTGGGGGCGTCCAGACGCGGCGACCGGCGGCGGTGTTCGACAGAGATCGGAGGTCGCCGGCTCATAGGGTGCGCCACGCCT
This sequence comes from Nitriliruptoraceae bacterium, assembly GCA_007131525.1. GTDB lineage: Bacteria > Actinomycetota > Nitriliruptoria > Nitriliruptorales > Nitriliruptoraceae > T1Sed10-7. The sequence continues at coordinate 2,994 of SLQK01000042.1, forward strand.
GCACCTGCGCTCAGGTGGTCGCCGGTGGCGGGGTCAACCGGACCGCCCCGTCGATCGCCCACCGGCCACCATCCAGGCGCAGACGGTAGGCGAACGGCGCGCTGATCCGGTCCGCGGTCGTCACCTCGACGCCCACCTCGACCGTCTCGGGGCCCCGCCGGGCGCACAGGGCGAGCTCTGCGGTCGCGTCCTGGAGCAGCAGCGGGTAGCCGGCCTCGATCAGCTCCCTGAAGGCCTCGGGGTCGGTGCCGGCCTGGAACGCCGAGGTGGCGTGGCTGAGCGCCGCCGCGAAGTCGCCGCGGGCGAGGTCATCGAGCTGGGCCGCGATCGTGTCGGCGACCGCCCCCGCGACCTCCGGGCCACAGTCGTCGGGCAGGCCCAGGAGCTGGTCCGGGAGGCGGTTCTGCGGTCCGGCGCCAAGCTGTGACCCGTCGCCGTCATCGGCATCACCCGAGCCGGGGTCCTGCGGGCCGGGATCCTCCGGGTCGGGATCCTGCGAGCCGGGGTCACCGGCCTGAGGGGCCGGAGGGGCCCCTCGCTGCTCCGCGCCCGTCGATGCGTCCGGCTGTTCCCCGGCGTCGTCCCCGGAGACGGCCTCGCGCGCGTCGGGCTCCGTGACCGGGTCGGCGCAGGCGGCGGCGAGCAGCACGACGACCCCGAGGACCGCGGCACGGACCCAGGGGCGGCCGATGGCGGTGCGGCGAGGTGTCGATGGGCCCATGGCGGGTATCCGAGGCCGCGCGCCGGCCGGACCGGCGGGGAACCAGGAC
>SLQK01000239.1 GCA_007131525.1 Nitriliruptoraceae bacterium
CGCCGCGGCCTGCCACGCTGACCTGACGACCGTCCCGGCCCCGACGTCCCGGCGCTGCCTGCAGGGCCCACCGGAGGCGACGGGGGGGGTCGATGGGCCCCGGTTGGCCACGACTGCGACCTCTACCCTCGGAAGCACACGCGAGTCGGCGTCCGTGGCCCTGAGGAGCGTGTCCATGTCGGAACGGTCGGAACGGTCGGACCACAAGGTCGATGTCGCCATCGTCGGCGCAGGTCCTGCCGGCTTGTACGCCGCCACCTACTGCGGGTTCCGCGGCCTGAGCATGGTGGTCATGGACTCCCTGTCCGAACCGGGCGGCCAGATCACCGCGCTCTACCCGGAGAAGGAGATCCACGACATCGCCGGCTTCCCGGCGGTGACGGGTCGGGAGCTCGTCCAGCGGTGCGTGGAGCAGGCGGAGGCCCACGAGCCGACCTTCCTGCTCGGGCACGTCGCCGAGGGGTTCACCCGCCACGACGACGGGACCTTCACGCTGACCACGGACCAGGGCGCGGTGGTCGACGCGCGGGCCGTGATCATCGCCGTCGGCCTCGGCCGGTTCACCCCCCGTCGACTGCCCGGGACCGAGGAGTACGAGGGCCGGGGCCTGGACTACCTGGTGCGCGACCTGGAGACGATGCGGGACGAGGACCTCCTCGTGGTCGGCGGCGGGGACTCGGCCGTCGACTGGGCGCTGACCTTCGAACCGATCGCCCGGTCGGTGACGCTGATCCACCGGCGCGAGGGCTTCCGGGCCCACGAGGGCCCGCTGGCCCGGCTGATGGAATCGAGCGTCGAGGTCCTGACCCACACCGAGGTGGCCGAGGTCCACGGCGAGGACGGCATCGACGCCGTGGAGGTGGTCGACAACCGAACCGACGAGCGCCGCATGCTCAAGATCACCCGGGTGCTCGCGGCGCTGGGGTTCCACGCCAACCTCGGGCCGGTCGCCGAGTGGCCGATCACCCTCGAGGGCCGCCAGCTCCCCGTCAACCGACGCATGGAGACCGACGTCCCCGGGGTGTTCGCCGCGGGCGACATCACCATCTACGACGGCAAGCTCAAGCTGGTCTCGGTGAGCTTCGGCGAGGCCGTGGTGGCGGCCAACCACGTCGCCGCCTACCTCGACCCGAGCGTTCGGGCCTTCCCCGGCTACAGCAACTGAGCGTCGCCGCCGACAGCGGCTCGCCGCAGGCGCAGCGCTAGCCTGCCCCCGCTGGTCGGCAGCGCCCCATCGGATCGAACGGATCGGCAGGCCGGACCCGGAGGAGAGCGAACGTGACGCAACTCGACGTCGATCTGACCATCGTCGGTGCGGGCCCCACGGGGCTGTACGCGGCCTACTACGCCGGGTTCCGCGGGCTGTCGACCGCCGTCATCGACTCACTCTCGGAGCCGGGCGGCCAGGTGACCGCGCTGTACCCCGAGAAGGACATCTTCGACGTCGCGGGCTTCCCGGCGGTCAAGGGCAAGGAGCTGATCGACCGCCTCGTCGAGCAGGCCGCCCCCTACGAACCCAACTACCTGCTCGGGCACCGGGCCGACGACCTCGTGCGGCACGAGGACGGCAGCTTCACCGTCACCACCAGCCACGGTGACGAGGTGAGCACCAAGTCGGTCGTGATCACCGGCGGCATCGGCCACTTCACGCCCCGCCCCCTGCCCGACAGCGAGGCGTTCGAGGGCCGCGGCCTGGTGTACTTCGTACGGGCGCTGGAGTCGATGCGCGACGACGACGTCCTCATCGTCGGCGGCGGCGACTCCGCCGTGGACTGGGCACTCAACCTCGAGGGCATCGCGCGCTCGATCACCCTGATCCACCGTCGCGACCGCTTCCGGGCCCACGAGGACTCGGTCGACAAGCTGCTGGCCTCCAGCGTCGAGGTCCTGACCTACACCGAGGTGTCCACGATCGAGGGCGGTCAGGGCATCGAGGCCGTCGAGGTGTTCGACAACCGCACCGACGAGCGGCGGACGCTCAAGGTGAACAAGGTCGTCGCCGCGCTGGGCTTCAAGTCCGATCTCGGTCCGCTGAAGACCTGGGACATCGTGATCGACGGCCGCAACATCCTCGTCGACACCCGCATGCAGACCACCCTTCCAGGGGTGTTCGCCGCGGGCGACATCACCGAGTACGAGGGCAAGGTGCGGCTGATCTCGGTCGGCTTCGGGGAGGCCGCGACGGCGGTCAACAACGCCGCGGTCTACATCGACCCGACCGCCCGGGTGTTCCCCGGCCACTCCTCCGGCGGCTGACGCCTCCGGCGCCGCGACCGGCCGCGGACGACCGCGGACGACCGCGCGGCGGCTCAGCCCACCAGCTCGGGAGCCGCCCGTCGCACCGCCAGCAGCGCCTCCGCGGCGGTCGGGGCGGTCAACAGCAGGCCCCCGACCTCCACGACCGGGGTCACCGACCCGCAGCACACCAGCCGGTCCAGGAAGTCGGCCGCCGCCTCGTCCTCCCGGGCATCGCGGACCTCCACCTCGACGCCCGCGGTCGGATCCGCGAGCGCGGTGAGCGCCTCGACCACGCGGGAGGTGGCGCGGTCGTCGCGGTCGACGGTGACCCGGATCGTGGACATGGTGGCTCCCGCTGAGATGTGCCGGTCTGCAGGTGCAACGCCTCGGGACGGCGACGGCTTCCCCGGCGTCCCGGGCCGTCGGCAACGGTCCCCCGCACCGGTGGCCTCCGCCCCTGGCCCGCTTAGAGGCGCGCCCGCATCGTGGGGCGATGCCCCCGCCCCCGCCCCCGCGAGCCCGAGCCCGCCGGACCGCGGTCCGCGCAGGTGCGGTGCTGCACGATGTCCGTCCCGAGCAGGTCGCACCCCGCGCGCTGGTGTTCGTGTTGCTGGCCCTGCTGCTGTCGTGGCTGCCCCTCGGGCTGCTGCTCGTCACCTCGGGCGACCCCGCCGCCGGTCCCGGCTCGATGGGGCTGTGGCTGCTCGGGGGACTCGGTCCCGGTCTGGCGGCGATCCTGCTCAGCTGGCGCCATGAGGGTCGGGCCGGGCCTCGCCGGATCCTCGCCTCGCTGCTCCGCTGGCGGTTCGGCCCCCGGGGGTGGCTGCTGCTCGCCCCGCTGGCCGTCGGCCTCCTCGGCGTCGCCGTCGCGGTGTGGGTCGGCCCGGCTCGCTGGGAGGTCGCCGAGCCGTCCTACCTCCTGCTCGTCCCGGTCGTGCTGGTGGGAGGCGTGGTGTTCGGCGGGCTCGAGGAGATCGGCTGGCGTGGCCACCTGCAACCGCTGCTCCAGGTGCGCCTGTCGGGGCTGGCCGCGGCCCTGATCGTCGGGGTCGTGTGGTCGGTCTGGCACGCCCCGCTGTTCCTGCTGACGGGCACGACCCAGGCCACGAGCTCACCGGTCTGGTTCACCGTCGGCGGGCTCGCCCTGGCGGTGCTGTTCGCCTGGGTGTGGAACATCTCCGGTGGGAACCTGCTCCTGCTGGTCCTGCTACACGGGGCCCTCAACGGCTGGTACACCGCCGCGGTCCAGGGCCTGGCACCTGGCGCGCTGGGCGCTGGCTTCGAGGTCGTCACCGCCCTGGTCGCGACCGCTCTGGCGGTGCTGCTGGTCGCCAGGGCCGGCCGGAACCTCGGCCTGGCCACCCACCGGGCGGCCGCAGGGAGCAGCAGCTGATGGGTCTCCTCGCCAACCTCGTCCTGCTGCTCGGCTTCGCCTGGCTGGTGCGCGGGCTGCTCTCCGCGCACGAGGTCACCTGGCCCCGCACCTTCCTCGCGGTCGTCATCGGCGGCCTGTCGGGGACCGCC
>SLQK01000028.1 GCA_007131525.1 Nitriliruptoraceae bacterium
GAGCGCACCTCGACGGTGGTGCTCAACGCCTACCTCTCCCCCCGGCTGCACCGCTACCTCGGCTCGCTGTCCGATGACCTGCTCGACGACGGCCTGCCGGTGCCCGTCGAGGTGATGCGCTCCGGGGGCGGGACGGCCACGGCGGCGGTCGCCGCCCGCGAACCGGTCCGTGCCGTGCTCTCCGGCCCGGCGGCGGGCGCCTGGGGAGCGGCCGCGCTCGGGACCGCCTGCGGGGAGCCGGCGTTGATCGCCTTCGACGTCGGCGGGACCTCGACCGACGTCACCCTGGTCGCCGACGGGCGCCCCCGCACCACCGCCGACGGCGCCATCGGCGGGCTGCCCTTCGCGGTGACCAGCACCGACATCCACACGATCGGGGCCGGGGGCGGCTCGCTGGCCTGGCGCGACGACGGCGGGGCGCTCAGGGTCGGTCCCCGCTCCGCCGGCGCCGACCCCGGCCCGGCCTGCTACGGCGCCGGGGGCAGCCAGGCCACGGTCACCGACGCGAACGTGGTCCTCGGCCGGCTGGACCCGGACGTCCGCCTCGGCGGCTCGCTGCCGCTCCGGGCGGACCTGGCGGAGGCCGCCGTGGCAGCGCTCGCCTCACAGCTCGGGCTGACGGTGCGGGACTGCGCCGCCGGCATCGTGGCCGTGACCGATGCCGCCATGGCCCAGGCGCTGCGCGTGGTCTCGGTCGAGCGCGGCCACGACCCCCGCGACTTCGCGCTGCTGCCCTTCGGGGGTGCCGGCCCCCTGCACCAGGCGGCGCTGGCGGCCGAGCTCGGCTGCCGCCACGTGCTCGTGCCTCCTCATCCGGGCGTGCTGTCCGCGCTCGGCCTCCTGGCCGCGCCCGTCACCGTCGACCGGGCCCGAGCCCACCTCGGCGACCTCACCGACACCACCTCGGCGTTGTTGGCGGCCGACTGGGAGGAGCTGGAAGCCGATGCCCGCCGGGCCGTCACCGACCAGGGCATGGAGGTCGCGGCCGTCCACCGGACCGCGGACCTGCGCTACCGCGGGCAGGCCTACGAGCTGGAGGTCGCCGGCAGCTGCGACCCGTCGGCGCTGGCTGAACGGTTCCACGCCGCCCACCGCGAGCGGTACGGCTACGACCAGCCCGACGCCGCCGTCGAGGTGATCGCGCTCCGGGTGCGGGCCGAAGGCCCGGCTCCCGAGCTTCCGCTCCCACCCCTGACCGGCGGGGGGAACGCTGCCGCCGCGCGGCTCGGGACCCGAGAGGTCGTCGCCGCCGACGGCGAGGTGGTTCGCGCCGAGCTCATCGACCGGGCCGCCCTGGGTGCGGGCGCTCGACTCCGGGGCCCCGCGGTGGTCGTCGGCCTGGACGCGACGGTGTGGGTCGCGCCGTGGCAGGTCGGCGAGGTCGACCCCCACGGGGTGCTGGTCCTGGAGGCGGCGCGATGACCGGACCGGCTGCCGAGGTCGACCCCGTCACCCTCGAGGTGGTGCGCAACGCGCTGGTGGGTATCGCCGAGGAGGCCGGTGCGGCGCTGCGCCGCACGGCCTACTCCCCGAACATCAAGGAGCGGGTCGACTGCTCGACGGCGGTGTTCGACAGTGGCGGCCGGATGGTCGCCCAGGCCGAGCACATCCCGGTCCACCTCGGCTCCATGCCGCTGTCGGTCGCCGCGGCCCGCGACGCCTTCCCGTCCCTGGCCCCCGGCGACCAGGTGCTGGTCTCCGACCCCTACGCCGGTGGGACCCACCTCCCGGACTGGACCCTGGTCGCGCCGGTCCACGACGAGCGAGGCGACCTGCTCGGCTACGCCGCCAACCGGGCCCACCACTCCGACGTCGGCGGCGCCGCACCCGGGTCGATGCCGACCGGCGCCGTCGACATCGTGGCCGAGGGGCTGCGGATCCCCCCGGTCCGGCTGGTCGTGGCCGGCGAGGAGCAGCCAGACCTCGTGGCGCTGCTGCTGGCCAACACGCGCACGCCCGGCGAGCGGCTGGGTGACCTGCGCGCCCAGCTCGGCGCGAACCACCTCGCCGCCCGACGGCTCCGGGAACTCGCCAGCGCGCAGGCCACCACCGCCGAGGACCGGGCCGGGTTGGGCGCCGCCATGGCCGCCACCCTCGACCACGCCGAGCGCACGGTCACCGCGGCGCTCCGCCGCCTCCCTGACGGCCGCGCCCAGGCCGAGGACGTCCTCGACGACGACGGGGCCGGGACCTCGGACATCACGATCCGCGCCTCGGTGACGATCGCCGACGGGCACGTCACCTGCGACCTGACCGGCTCCGACGCCCAGGTCCCCGGCAACGTCAACTGCCCCGTGGCCGTGACCCTGTCCGCCGCGGTCTACGCGCTGCGGGCCGTGATCGCCCCGGAGGTGCCGGCCAACGACGGGCTGCGCCGGGCGCTGACCCTGCGTACCGAGCCGGGCACCATCGTCGACGCCCGCCCACCCGCCGCCGTCGCGGCCGGCAACGTCGAGACCTCCCAGCGCATCGTCGACGTCCTGCTGGCCTGCTTCGCCCAGCTCACCGAGGACCGGGTCGGCGCGGCCAGCCAGGGGACGATGAACAACACCCTGCTCGGCGGCACCGACCCCCGCACCGGCGCCGCCTTCACCTACTACGAGACGCTGGCCGGCGGGACGGGTGCCGGCCCGTGGGGCCCCGGTGCCGACGGCACGCACTCCCACATGACCAACACCCGCAACACCCCGATCGAGGCCTTCGAGCTGGCCTACCCGCTCCGGGTCGTCGAGTACGCGCTGCGACCCGGTTCGGGGGGACCGGGGCGGCACCGAGGTGGCGCGGGGCTCCGGCGCGTGCTGGAGATCCTGACCGACGACGCGACCGCCTCGCTGGTGACCGAGCGGCGCGCTCACGCCCCACCGGGTGCGGCCGGTGGCCAGCCGGGCGCGCCGGGCCGCAACGCCGTGCGCCGTGCCGCCTCGGGCACCGAGGAGGAGCTGCCGGCCAAGGCCGCGGTGCGGCTCGCCCGGGGTGACCGTCTGATCGTCGAGACCCCCGGCGGTGGCGGCTACGGCCCGGTCTGACCGGGCGGGGCATCCGCGTGCCGGTCTGACCTGGTGGGGCGGCTACGGCCCGGCCTGACCTCGGCCGGTCCCCGCGTCTCCCGGCTCCTGCGCGCGCTCCGGGCGCAGCGTCGGGAACAGGATCACGTCCCGGATGTTGGCGACGTCGGCCAGCAGCATCACCAGCCGGTCCACCCCGATCCCGAGCCCCCCGGTCGGCGGCAGCCCGAGCTCCATCGCGCGCAGGTAGGCCTCGTCGACGACCATGGCCTCCTCGTCGCCGGCGGCCCTGGCGCGGGCCTGGGCCTCGAACCGCTCGCGCTGGTCCGCGGGGTCGATGAGCTCGGTGAAGGCGTTGGCGTGCTCCCGCCCGACCATGATCAGCTCGAACCGCTCGGTGACCTCCGGGTGCGACCGGTGGCGGCGGGCGAGCGGCGACACCTCGACCGGGTAGTCGAGCACGAAGGTGGGGTCCCACAACGTGTGCTCGACCAGCGACTCGTACAGCTCCAGCACGAGCTTGCCCACCCCCCAGGCGTCCTCGACGTGGACGTCGTGGTCGTGGCACAGCTCCCGCAGCACCGTCAGGTCCATCGCGTAGTCGAGGTCGTCGCGCCCCGTCGCCTCCCGCACGAGCTCCAGCAGGGTCACGCGACGGAAGGGCGCGGCCAGGGACACCTCGCGGCCCTGGTAGGTCACCGAGGTGGTGCCGAGCGCAGCCTCGGCGGCCCGGGAGA
>SLQK01000259.1 GCA_007131525.1 Nitriliruptoraceae bacterium
CCCGGGGCAGGAGGCGTTCCTGCAGGAGCTGTGCTGGCGGGACTTCAACCACCAGCTGCTGGCCGCACGACCCGACCTCACCCACACCGACATCCGCACCCAGGGGGATCGGTGGCGGACCGGCGAGGAGGCGGACGCCGACGCCGAGGCGTGGCGGCAGGGACGGACCGGTTACCCGGTCGTGGACGCCGGGATGCGCCAGCTGCGTCGCGAGGGCTGGATGCACAACCGCGCCCGGATGATCGTGGCGTCGTTCCTGACCAAGCACCTCTACCTCGACTGGCGGATCGGGGCCTGGCACTTCATGGACCACCTCGTCGACGGGGACCTGGCCAACAACTTCGGCCAGTGGCAGTGGATGGCCGGGACCGGGACCGACTCGCGCCCCAACCGCATGTTCAACCCTGTGACCCAGTCCGAGCGCTACGACCCCGACGCGGTCTACCTCCGGCGCTACGTGGCCGAGCTCGCCGAGGTGGACGACGCCCACGTCCACGCGCCCTGGGAGGCGGCCGGCACCCTGCTCGCCGCCGGCGACGACTACCCCCCGCCGATCGTGGAGCATCGTGCCGCCCGTGACCGGTTCCTGACCGCCCGTGGCGCCTAGGGTGCTGGACGGCCGCCCGGCTGCGGTCGGACGGCTGCCGGGCTGCGATCGGGCGGCTGTGGGGCTGCTGTGGGGCGGCCGCCGGGCTCCTGCCGGGCGAGGGCTGCGAGGAGGACACAATGGAGCTGGCCAGCGGGGACGTCGCGATCGTGACCGGCGGGGCCTCGGGCCTCGGCCGGGCGGCCGCCACCGCCCTGCACGCTGCGGGCGCGGCGGTGGTGCTCGTCGACCTGCCGAGCTCGGACGGCGCCGCCACCGCCGAGCAGTTGGGCGCAGATGTCCGGTTCGTGGCCACGGACGTGACCGACCCGGACGGGGTGGCCGAGGCCGTCGCCCAGGCCGCTGAGCTCGGTCGGCTCCGGGTGGCGGTGAACTGTGCCGGGGTCGGCTGGGCCTCGCGGATCCTGACCCGTGAGGGCCCCCACGACCTCGAGCTGTTCCGGACCGTCGTCGCGGTGAACCTGGTGGGCACCTTCAACGTGCTGCGTCTGGCCGCGGCGGCCATCGCCGAGCAGGACCCGGTCGCGGGGGAGCGGGGCGTGATCGTCAACACCGCGTCCATCGCCGCCTTCGACGGTCAGGTCGGCCAGGCCGCCTACGCCGCCTCCAAGGGAGGGGTGGCCGCGCTCACCCTGCCAGCCGCCCGCGACCTGGCACGCCACCAGATCCGGGTGGTGACCATCGCGCCGGGCACCTTCGACACCCCGATGCTGGCCGGGGTCCCCGATGAGACCCGCGACGCCCTGGCCTCGGAGATCCCCCACCCGCAGCGTCTGGGGGACCCTGCCGAGTACGGGCTGCTGGTGCGCCAGGTCGTGGAGCAGCCCTACCTCAACGGCGAGGTGGTCCGCCTCGACGGTGCGCTGAGGATGTCGCCGAGGTGATGCCGGTCGCCCGGGGCGTGCGCACAGGTAGGCTCCGGGACCGGTCGTCAGCGCCGGGCGCAACCGGGTCGGGAGCCCAGGGTGGGAGAGCAGGCAGCGGAGCACGACGGTGAGCAGCGCTCGGTCGAGCCCTTCGCGGAGCGGCTGAGCTCGACCGACGTCGCCTTCCTCGAGATGGAGTCGCCGACGCGGCACATGCACGTCGGTGGTCTGTTCATGTTCGACCCGCCGAGCGACGGGCCGCACTTCTCCTTCGCGTCGTTCCTGGAGCTGGTGACCTCCCGGCTCCACCACATCCCGCGCTACCGCCAGAAGGTGCTGCAGCCGGCCTTCGGCCTCGCCGCGGCGGTGTGGGTCGACGACCCCGACTTCGACCTCACCTACCACGTCCGTCACGCGGCGCTGCCGGCACCCGGCACGACCGCGCAGCTCACCGAGTACGCCACCAGGATCCTGTCCCGGCAACTCGACCGTGATCGGCCGCTGTGGGAGCTCTACGTCATCGACGGGCTGGAGGGGGGACGGGTCGCCCTGCTCGGCAAGACCCACCACGCCATGATCGACGGGTTGGCGGGGATCGACATCGCCACGGTCATGCTGGATGTGGCACCGGATGCGAGCGACGAGCTGCCGCCTCCCGAGCCCTGGACCCCGAGGCCGGCCCCCTCCGAGGCCACGCTGACCGCGCGGTTCGTCCGTGACCTGGTCACCAGTCCCGCCCAGGCAGCGGAGTCGGCCGCAAGGCTCGCCCGGACCCCGAAGGTGGCGGCCCGCAAGGCCCTGCAGGTCGGCCGCGGGGTGGGGCGTGTCGCCAGCGCCAACCTGCTCCGACCGGCACCGCGCTCGCCGCTGAACGTGCCCCCCGGTCGGCACCGCCGGTTCGCGGTCCAGCGGCTGCCGCTGGACGAGGTCAAGGCGGTCAAGGACGCCTTCGGTACCACGGTCAACGACGTCATCCTGGCGGTCGTCGCCGACGCGACGGGCCGGTACCTGCGGCTGCGCGGTGCCCGGACCGACCGGATGTGGCTGCGGGCGATGGTGCCGGTCAGCACCCGTGAGGCCTCCGAGGCCCACGCCCTGGGCAACCGGGTCGTGGCCGTGTTCGTCGACCTGCCGATGTTCGAGATGGACCCGATCCAGCGGCTGCGCGTCTGCCACGAGGCCATGGTCGACGTCAAGTCCTCCCACGCGGCCGTCGGCGCCGGGTTCCTGCTCGGGCTCGGGGAGTTCGCGCCACCGACGATCCACGCGATGGCGGCCCGGGTGGCCGTCAACGCCCGGCTGTTCAACTTCCTGGTCACCAACGTGCCCGGCCCGCAGCTGCCGATCTACTGCCTGGGCTCCCGGCTGCGCGGCGCCTTCCCCTTCACGCCGCTGGCGGCCAACCACAGCTACGGCGTCGGGGTCACCTCGATGGACGGTTGGATCAACGTCGGCATCACCGCCGACTACGACGCCCTGCCCGACATCGACGAGGTCCCGGCGATGGTCACCGCCGCCCTCGCCGAGCTCGTCGCCAGCGCCGCGGCGGTCTCTGAGCGGGCCCGGCGCCTCGAGGAGGGGCGGCAGCGCACCGAGACCGGGACCGATGTCCTCGACGGTGGCGCCGACGAGGCCACCGACGCCGGTCGGCCCGGCTGAGCGACGCCGGGAGGCCGACGACGATGGAGATCGTGCTCGCGGTTCGACGCCTCCGGCCCGATGCCGTCCTGCCGTCCTACGCCCACCCAGGTGACGCGGGTCTGGACCTCGCAGCGGTGGAGCCGGTGCGGCTCGAGCCGGGGGAGCGGGCGGCGGTGCCGACCGGGCTCGCGGTGGCGATCCCCGACGGCTGGGTCGGGCTCGTCCATCCCCGCTCGGGGCTGGCGCGGCGGCACGGTCTGACCGTCGCCAACGCCCCAGGGACCATCGATGCGGGCTACCGCGGGGAGGTCCAGGTGCTGCTCGTCAACCTCGGCTCCGAGCCCGTGGAGGTGGCCGCCGGGGAGCGGGTCGCGCAGCTGCTGCTGCAGGAGGTCGGACGGGCCAGGGTCATCGAGGTGGAGGACCTCGACGAGACCGTCAGGGGCGCCGGCGGCTTCGGGTCGACCGGGACGGTGGCGCGCGGCTGATCGCATCCTGCTGGCCGGGTGCCCGGCGGTTTGCCGAGCTGTGGCGGACCGGTTACCGTGCCCCGCTGCACGCGGATGTAGCTCAGTTGGCTAGAGCGCCACCTTGCCAAGGTGGAGGTCGCGGGTTCGAATCCCGTC
>SLQK01000150.1 GCA_007131525.1 Nitriliruptoraceae bacterium
AGCGGCGCTGGCGGCCGCCGGCTACAACCTCTTCACCCTCCACGCCGACGACGTGCTGATCGACCTGCTGACCGACTCCGGCACAGGCGCGATGTCCTCGGAGCAGTGGGCCGCGATCATGCGCGGCGACGAGTCCTACGCCGGCGCCCGCTCCTTCGAGCGGTTCCACGCCGTCGTCAGCGAGCTCACCGGGTTCGCGAACATCATCCCGACCCACCAGGGACGCGCCGCCGAGCGCATCCTGTTCGGGGCGATGGTCAGCGACGGCGACGTGGTGCCCAACAACACCCACTTCGACACCACCCGCGCCAACGTGGAGTTCCAGGGTGCGGAGGCCCGTGACCTGGTCTGCCCCGAGGGTCGCGACCTCCAGCTCGATGCGCCCTTCAAGGGCAACATCGACCTCGAGGCGCTCGAGCGCACCCTGTCCGAGGAGGGCGACCGCGTCCCCCTGGTGCTCGTCACCATCACCAACAACTCCGGCGGTGGGCAGCCGGTCAGCCTGGAGAACCTGCGCGCCGTCCGTGCCCTGTGCGACCGCTTCGACAAGCCGCTCATCCTCGACGCCTGCCGGTTCGCGGAGAACGCCTGGTTCATCCACGAGCGCGAGGACGGCCAGCAGCACCGCACCCCCCGGGAGATCGCCGAGGAGGCCTTCCGGCTCGCGGACGGCTGCACCATCAGCCTCAAGAAGGATGGCCTGGCCAACATCGGCGGGTTGCTCGCACTCAACGACACCGAGGTGGCGGCGCGCTGCCGGGACGACCTGATCCTGACCGAGGGGTTCCCCACCTACGGCGGACTGGCCGGCCGTGACCTCGACGCGCTGGCCGTGGGCCTCCTCGAGGTCACCGAGCCCGACTATCTGCGCTACCGGGTCCGCACCGCCGCCTACCTCGCCGAGAAGGCGTGGGAGGCCGGGGTGCCCACGGTCCGGCCACCAGGCGGGCACGCCGTCTACCTCGATGCGGGGGCGCTGCTCACCCACCTGCCCCAGACCGCGCTACCGGCCCAGGCGCTGGCTTGTGAGCTCTACCTCGAAGGTGGGGTCCGTGGGGTGGAGATCGGCACGCTGATGTTCGGCCGGCCGGGCGTGGACGGTGCTCCCGACGAGGTGGCACCCCACGAGCTCGTGCGTCTCGCCCTGCCCCGCCGCACCTACACCCAGTCCCACGTCGACTACGTCGGCGAGGTGATCGCCGCCGTCGCTGCCCGCGCCGAGGAGATCCCCGGCTACCGCATCGTCGAGCAGCCGAGGTGGCTGCGTCACTTCACAGCCCGGCTGGAGCCGCTGGTCGCGTGACCGCGTCTCCGCGTTGTCCTGCGCGTCGTCCTTCGCGCCGTCATGTGCCTCGTCCTGTGCGTCTCCTGCTCGGCTGTTGCCCGTCTCTTGCTCGTCCTCTGCCCATCGCCGCCTCGACCTCGCCGCCCTCAGCCAGTCGCCAGGTGTGCGTCCTGAGCGCCGGGACCGGCGACCTCGTCACACCGCGGGCACCATCCCCCGTCGTCGGCAGCCATCAGCCGCCGTGCCATCCCCGCCCACAACCGGAGCCGTCGTGAACCTCGCGCTGCCCGCCGCCCTCTTCGCCGGCTGCCTGATCGCCGTGCAGTCCGCCATCATCGGTGCCGCCGGGGAGCGTCTGCATCCGCTCGTGGCGTCGACCTGGGTGCACGTGGGCGGGCTCGCCCTCGGGGTGTTGATCCTGTCGTTGAGCCCCCGGCTCGGCTTCCAGGTCGCGATCGTGCGCGAGGTCCCGTGGGTGATGCTCGGTGGGGTCGCCGGCCTGCTGCTGGTCACGGGGATCGCCGTGGCGGTCGCGGGACTCGGCCTCGCATCGACCCTGGCGGTCGTGACCGGCGTGCAGTTGCTGGTGGGCTTCGCGCTGGAAGCCAGCGGCATCCTCGGGCGCACGATCCCCCTCGACCCGGTCCGCCTGATCGGCGCCGGGCTGCTGGTGGCCGGCGCTTACCTCGTGGTCAGCCGAGGTGCCGCCGCGACCTGATGCGTCAGCGCGCCCGGACCCGGGTTGGGGAGGCTGGCCATCGGTTTCCGGGGCTCAGGTTCCCCAACCCGGGTGGTGCGGGGCTCGGGCTGGGGTGGTGTGTGGGGGTTGGGGAGGCTGGCCATCGGTTTCCGGGGCGCAGGTTCCCCAACCCGGGCGGCGCGGGCTGCGAGCCAGGGCAGAGGTCCCGGCTGGTGCGGGCCGCGGGCCCGGGCAAGCAGGCCAGGCCGGGTCAGCGCACGCGGAGCGCGACCAGCACGCCGTCGCGGATGGGGTTGATCGCGCTCACGTACCGCGGGTCCTGGGCCACCTCGCGGGTCATCGCGACGATGGCACCGGTGACCGCGTCCCGGGGATCCGCTCCGGGCGCGCGACCCTCCCCGCCGGCGGTGGCGCCGTCGGGCGCGCGATCCTCCCCGCCGGCGCTGCCACCGTCGGACGCGCCCCGCCGCAGCCCCGCGACGCGGCCGTCCCACAGCACGTTGTCGCACAGGAACAGTCCGCCCACGCGCAGGCGCTCGGCGGCCGCCGCCCAGGCCGCGGGGTAGCCGTCCTTGTCGATGTCGCAGTAGATGACGTCCACCTCGCCGTCCACGGCGGCCAACCCCTCGAGGGCGTCGCCGACGTGGTAGCGCACCGGGTCCCACCTGCCGGCACGCCGCAGGTAGCCCTCGGCCAACCGGGCGTTGTCGGGGTCGCTGTCGGTGCAGACCACCTCGCCGTCCTCGCCGACCGCACGGGAGAACCAGTAGGCCGAGTACCCGTAGCCGCTCCCGAGCTCCACCACCCGGCGTGCCCCGATCATGCGGGCCTGGAGCTCCAGGAACCGACCGACCACGCGGCCGACGATCGGGAAGCCCTGGGCCTCGGCCCGGCGCTCCATCTCGTCGAGCACGGGGTCGACGTGCCCCGCCTTCGCGAGCTCGGTCAGGTGGGCGTCGACCTCGATCGGTAGCAGGGACTGCACGGCACGCTCCTCGGGTGTGGCACCGGTGGCCTACGGTACGCCTCGACACGCCGATCGGAGCCGCCTGTGGGACGCCATGTCCTCGTCTGGGACGCCCCCAACATCGACATGACCCTGGCCACGATCATCGAGGGCAAGCCGACCTCGAAGGACCGGCCGGACCTCGCCGTGCTGGGCGCCTGGCTCGTCGACCACGCCGAGGTGGATGACGACGTCGAGGCGTGCGTGTTCATCAACGTCGCTCCCCACGTGGCCGGGGTGTTGCGGGGCTGGGTGCTGTGGCTGCTGGAGGAGGGGTTCCGGGTCTTCGCCAAGCCGAAGCAGGGCGACTCCGACGTCGACGGCGACATGCTCGACCACCTCTGGTCCCGCTACGAGGAGGGCGACCTGCAGGCGGTCTACGTGGGCTCCAACGACGCGCGGGCCTTCGCCGAGCCCCTCGCGGAGCTCGGTGAGCGTGGCGTGGCGATCAACGTGCTGGGCTTCGCCGAGTACGCCGGGGGGATGGCGACCTCACCCGGGCTGCGTTTCGTGGACCTGGAGTCGATCGACGGGTTGTTCAGCGACCCCCTGCCCCGACTCAACCTCGAGGCCCTGCCACCGGATGGGCGCTGGTTCGAGCCCCGGGGGCGCCTCGGCGGTCAGGTCGCCCACGTCAGCGGCCCGCCGGCACCCGCGGCTCCGGACGGCGCAGGAACGGGCGGCGGCGTCGCCGGCACGGGCCCGGGCGGCGGCGCCACGGGCGGCGGCTCCACGGGCGGCGTCGGC
>SLQK01000135.1 GCA_007131525.1 Nitriliruptoraceae bacterium
CTCGCGGTCAAGGCTCTCCCTCACGAGGAGTGAGCGACGACGCTCCCAGGCTGCGCCTCGCGGCCACGAGCGCGCCCCCGACGCGATGGCGTCGGGGGCGCTGTCGTCGCCGGCGGCAGGGCGCCGCGTGGTCCGGCTACACCGCGCCGCGCCGACCGGTGACGATGCTCGCGATCAACAGCACGACGCCGAGCGCCAGGCCGAGCACGACCAGGTCGAAGACGAAGCCGAGACCGCCGACGAGCAGGGCGAGGATGAGCAGCAGGATGGCAAGGTTCATGGTGCGGTACCTCCGGGTCCAGGGCCCTGTGGTGCCGGGATCGGCGTGGGCCGTCAGGTGCACACCCTGACAGGTGCCGACACACCCCACCGCCCTGCTGACGGGCACCTGGCCGGACGTCGGTCCGGTGGCCGAACGGACCGGCTCAGTCGGTGACGTCCTGCGTCGCGGGCCCGAGCGGGGCGACCGGACCGCCCATCGCGTGGACACCGCCGTCGACGTGCACGATCTCGCCGGTGACCGCGGGCATCCACTCCGACAGCAGCGAGCAGACCACGCGGCCGACGGGCTCGGGATCGCGGGTCTCCCAGCCCAGTGGCGCCCGCTCGGTCCACAGGTGCTCGAAGGCGCTGATCGTCCCGATCGACCGCGCGGCCATCGTGTGCAGCGGCCCGGCGGCGACGAGGTTCGCCCGGATGCCGAGCGGACCGAGGTCGCGGGCGAGGTAGCGGTTGGCGGACTCCAGACCTGCCTTGGCCACCCCCATCCAGTCGTAGCCGGGCCAGGCGACCTGGGCGTCGAAGTCCAGCCCGACGACCGCGCCCGGTCCGACGGCCAGCAGGTCCTTCAGCCCGCTCGCCAGCGCCGCGTAGGAGTAGGTGGAGACCTGCAGGGCCGTGCTCACGTCCTCCCAGGGGGCGGTCAGGAAGCCACCGTCGAGGCAGGACGCGGGGGCGAAGCCGACAGCGTGCACGAGCCCGTCGAGGCGTCCCCATCGCTGCTCGAGCTCGGCGGCGACGGCCGCGATGTGGTCGGGCACGGTGACGTCGAGCTCGAGGACGTCCGGGACGGGATCGAGGCGGTGCGCCGCCCGTTCGGTGAGCCGACGTCCCCGACCGAACCCGGTCAGGACCACCTCGGCACCCTGCTCCTGGGCGACCTTGGCCGCGAAGAACGCGATGGAACGGGGGTCGAGGACCCCGGTGATCAGCAGCTTCCTGCCCTCCAGCAGCACGATGACCTCCTCAGGCCCGGATCTCGGTGGGTGGTGGGTCGGGACGGGGCGGTGACCCCTCGGTGTCGGTGGCCCGGCCGGTGTCGACCCGGGCGTCCATCGCGGCCGCGGCGTCCGTGACCATGCCGACGACCACCGCCATCGCCATCCCGCCGTCGTGGGACAGCGAGCAGGCCAGCGGCGCCGGCTCGCCGTGCAGGTAGAGCACGGGGGCGCCATCCTCGGTGGTCCGGACCTCGACGGCGTGGAAGGGCAGCCGCAGGTCCCCCAGCGCCTTGCGGGTCGCCTCCTTGGCGGCGAACCTCGCAGCCAGACGGGCCCGCTCCACCTCGGAGCCCGCAGCGACGCCACCGCGACGGGCATCGACGAGCTCCCGGTCGGTGAACACCCGGGCCAGCAGGGCGGGCCGCCGGTCGATGGCCGCCGACAGCCGGGCGATGTCGACGAGGTCGCAACCGGCACGCAACCCGGTCACGCGTCCCCCTCGGGGTCCCCACCCCGCACGGGGGCGAAGGTGGTCGCCGCCTCCGACCGGGACAGCTCGGCCAGCCGGGCCTGCAGTTCGAGGTTGAAGGTCCGACGGGCACGCGGGGTGTCCTCAGGTGGCGGGAAGGCGGGTGCGAAGCGCACGGTGACCGCGGCACCCCGCAGCCGTGGCCGGGCGTCGACGGGCCAGGCCCGCTCGATGCCCTCGATCCCTGCGGGGACCACGGGGACCGACAGCTCGGCGGCGACCCGCGCAACGCCGCTGCGCAGCCGGTGGACCTTCCCGTCGCGGCTGCGGGAGCCCTCGGGGTAGACGACCACGCAGTGGCCGTCGCCGAGCAGCGCCCGCACGACGTCGAGGGCGGCGCTGTCCGCGGTTCCCCGCCGCAGCGGGACCATCCCGAGCTTCGGGAGCTGCGACCCGACGACCGGCGCCTCGGTGAGCTGCAGGTCACCGAGGAAGTGGACGGGTCGGTGCACCGCGAGGGCGAGGGCGATCGAGTCGGCGTGGGAGCGGTGCGACGAGGCCACCAGCACCGGTCCCTCGGCGGGGACGTGCTCGGCACCGATGGCGCGGACGCGCAGCCAGCTCCGCAGGATCGGCCGGAGGACGAGACGTCGAGGTGAGCGTGGGCCCGGCACCGAGGTCGGTGGCACGACGACCTCGTCGGCCGACGGCCGGCGCGGCGCCTCTGAGCCCCCGGTCGCGCTCACGCCGGGGTGAACAGCAGCGCCGAGTTCTGTCCGCCGAACCCCATGGAGGTCGACAGCACCGCCTGCAACGCCACCTCGCGGGGTGCACCGGCGACCACGTCCAGGTCGATCTCCGGATCCTGCTCGACCAGGTTGGCCGTCGGGGGCACCCGGCCCTCCCGCAACGCCTGGATGGCGAACACGGCCTCGATCGCGCCGGCCGCACCGAGGGTGTGCCCTGTGACCCCCTTGGTCGAGGACACCGCGATCCGATCGGTGTGGTCGCCGAACACCGCACGCAGGGCCCGGCTCTCGGCCGCGTCGTTGAGGGGGGTGGACGTGCCGTGGGCGTTGAGGTGGCCGACCACCGTCGGATCCACGCCTGCGTCGGCGAGCGCGCGCTGCATGGCCAGCCGGGCGCCACCGCCGTCGTCGGGTGGGGCCGTGGCGTGGTGCGCGTCGGCCGACGCGCCCGCGCCCGCGACCACCGCCAGGGCCGTCGCGCCACGGGCGGCGGCGTGCTCTGCGGTCTCCAGCACCAGGACCGCCGCCCCCTCGCCGATCACGAACCCGTCCCGGGCGACGTCGAACGGACGGGACGCGGTGGCAGGGTCGGGGTTCTTCGTCAGCGCACCCATCTGGGCGAAGGCGCTGACCGACAGCCCGGTGACCCCGGCCTCCACACCACCCGCCAGCACCGCGTCCGCCGCGCCGGCCCGCAGCAGATCCCGGCCGAGGTGGATGGCCGAGGCGCCGGCCGCGCAGGCGGTGTTGACGGTCATGTTCGGTCCGCGCGCCCCCGACCGGATCGCGATCGTGCCGGCGGCGGTGTTGGAGAGCATCTTGGGCACGAACATCGGGCTGGTGCGCCGCGGGCCCTTCTCGAGGTAGTTCGGGTACTCCGAGGCCCACGTCTCCGCGCCTCCGATCCCCGAACCCAGCAGCACGCCGGTGCGGTCCGCGTCGGCGGAGGTGATGGCCTCCGCGTCGTCGCCACCCGCGAGCCCGGCGTGGCCGATCGCCTCCCGTGCCGCGATGACCGCGAGGTGGGTGAAACGATCGAGCCGGCGGGAGGCGCCGCGGCCGAGCTCCGCATCCGGGTCGAAGGCGGGGACCCGGCACGACAGGGTGACCGGGGTGCCCATCTCGACCAGCTGCTCGTCGACGGCGACGCCGGTGGCGCCGGCGAGGGCGCCGGCCCACGCGTCGTCGCGACCCCGACCAGCGGGACTGATGATGCCGAATCCGGTGACGACGATGGGTGTCACGCCTGCTTCTCCGAGACCTTGTTGATGGCGTCCTGGAC
>SLQK01000336.1 GCA_007131525.1 Nitriliruptoraceae bacterium
TCCACCCGCAGACGCCCCGCCCCTGCGGCCTCGAGGAGCGGGCGGGCCAGCGCTGCCCCCATGCGGGACATGGCCTCCACGGTGGGCCCCTCGGGCGGTGCGGCGTAGCCGGGGATCGGATCCCCGAACAGCAGCCCGAACTCGTTGGGATGGCTCACCGCCCAGTCCCGGTACGCCAGGGCCACCGCGCGCATCCGGTCGGTCACGTCCGCGTCGACGCCAGCGATCATCGGCACCTCGGCGTCCGGGCGGTCCCGGTCCGCCGTCCCCGAGGCATCGGCGCCCAGGGCGACATCGAGGTGGTCCGCCAGATCGTGGAACCCATCGGCGATCAGCGCGGTGAGCAACCCGTCACGCGACTCGACGTAGCGGTACAGCCCGGCGGGGCTCATCCCGAGCCGACGGGCCACGGAGCGAAGGGCGAGCCCGGCCGGTCCGACCTCACGCACCTCCTCCAGGGCGGCGGCCTTCAACTCACGCCAGGTCCGCTGGCGGGCTCGGGCCCGACGCCCCGTGGCCTCGGCGGACGTCGTCGCTCCGCTGGACGTGG
Source organism: Nitriliruptoraceae bacterium (assembly GCA_007131525.1). Taxonomy (GTDB): domain Bacteria; phylum Actinomycetota; class Nitriliruptoria; order Nitriliruptorales; family Nitriliruptoraceae; genus T1Sed10-7. Next base: position 551 of record SLQK01000336.1, read on the forward strand.
TCGCGGATGTGTCCACGCTGGTCATCACCGCCGCCTCCCCTGGTGTGGCGCCCCGCAGAGCCCGCTGCTGGGCCAGCCGCTGGACGTTCGCCTGGCGCGCAGCCTACACGATAATCGCGAACAGTGCTTGCATTGCGAACGGCGTTAGCGCAGAGTGAGGAAGAGCGAACAACGTTCACCCAACCGATCCACCCCCTCCAGAACCTGAGGAGCCACACCATGCAGATCACCGTCCTCGGCGCCGCCGGCGGCGCCGGCCAGGCCATCGTCCACGAGCTCGCCGCCCGCGGTCACCAGGTCGTGGCCGCCAGCCGCTCCGCCGCACAACGCAGCTGGCCGGCCGGTGTCACCCCCATGGCCACCGACCTGCACGACCCGACCGCGCTCGCCGCCGCATGCGAGGACGCCGAGGTGGTCGTGATGGCCGCCCAGGTGCCCTACGCGCGCTGGGCCACCGAACTGCAGGGCATGGTCGACCGCGCGGCGGACGCCGCCGCCGGCGTCGGCGCCCGCTTCGTGATGGTGGACAACCTGTACGCCTACGGCTCCCCCGGCACGCCCATGTCGGAGGCCACGCCGGAGACGGCCACCACCCGGAAGGGGCGGCTGCGGGCCGCGATCGGCGAGGGTCTGCTGGCCCGCCACCAGGCCGGGGAGCTGCGGGTCACGATCGGCCGGTTCGCCGACTACTACGGTCCCTTCGAGGGCAACTCGCTGGTGGACCAGCTGATGATCCAGCCCGGTGTCGCGGGCAAGCGCGTGCGTACCTTCATCGCCGATGACCAGCCCCACACCTTCCACTACCTGCCCGACATGGCCCGTGGGTTCGCCACCCTGGTCGAGCGCCCCGAGGCCGACGGTCGCATCTGGATCCTCCCGGCCGCCCCCGCGACCACCCAGGCCGCGCTGGTCGGCCACCTCGGTGACGCCCTGGGTGCAGCGGTCCGTCACAGCCGCGTCACCCCGGCGATGCTGTGGCTGCTGGGGCTGTTCAACGCCCAGCTGCGAGAGGCCCGTGAGGTGGTGCCGCAGTTCGACCGCCCCTACGAGACCGACGCCCGCGACTTCGAGGCGACCTTCGGCGCGATCGAGACGACCCCCCACGCCGAGGCGATCGCGGCCACGGTGGCGTGGCGACGCGCTGTCAGTCCGTGACCGGCGTGCCGACCTCGCCGTGCAGGAGGCAGGCGGCCCGGTGGTCGCCCGCCACCTCCTGCAGGGCGGGATCGATCCGCTCGCAGGCGTCGAAGACCGCGCGACAGCGGGTGCGGAACCGGCACCCGCTGGGCGGGTCGATCGGGGAGGGCACGTCGCCCTCCAGGCGGATCCGCTCGCGCTCGCGCTCGCGGACCGGATCGGGGATCGGGATCGCTGACAGCAGCGCCTGGGTGTAGGGGTGCTGGGGATCGCGGTACAGCTCGAGGCGCTCCGCCTCCTCGACGATCCGGCCGAGGTACATCACCGCGATCCGGTCGCAGACGTGCTGGACCGCCGCGAGGTCGTGGGCGATGAACAGGTAGGCGAGCCCCAGGTCCTCCTGGAGCTCGTTGAGCAGGTTCATCACCTGCGCCTGGATCGAGACGTCCAGGGCCGCGATCGGCTCGTCGCAGACGATGAAGTCGGGTTCGCAGGCGATCGCCCTGGCGATCCCGATGCGCTGCCGCTGCCCACCGGAGAACTCGTGTGGGTAGCGGTCAGCGACCCGCGGATGCAGACCACAACGCTCCAGCAGGTCACCGATGCGGTCTCGTCGGGCCTGCTTGCCCTGGTGCAGACCGTGGATGTCGAGGGCTTCCCCGATGGTCTCGCCCACGGGCAGCCGCGGGTCGAGGGAGGCGTAGGGGTCCTGGAAGATCATCGCGGCGCGGCGACGCCAGGCGCGCAGGTCCCGCTTCGACAGCGCGCGGACGTCGGTCCCGTCGAAGACCACCCGTCCCGAGGTCGGCTCGACCAGCCGCAGCAGCGCGAGGCCGGTGGTGGTCTTGCCACAGCCGGACTCCCCCACCAGGCCCAGGGTCTGGCCGCGCTCCAGGGTCAAGCTGACCCCGTCGACCGCCCGCACGAGCTGGCGGTCGCGTCGCCGACCGACCGGGAAGTGCACGTGCAGATCCTCGACCTCGAGCAACGGCGCGCTCACGCTGCCCCCTCGTCCCGGACATCGGGCGGTTCGATCGCGATGCGGCTCGCCGCCGAGGCACGGCGGGACTGCTCCTCCGGCACCTCGTAGAAGCTGCGGACCAGGTGATCCGGCGCGACCTCGCGCAGGGGCGGGCGCTCGGTGGCGCAGCGTTCGTCGCTGCGGAAGCTGCACCGGGGGTAGAACCCGCACCCCGGTGGCAGCGCGGTCGGCGCCGGTGGCAGACCGGGGATGGCGGCGAGGTCCCCCCGCTCGGTGTCACCGAGCACGGGCAGGGAGGCCAGCAGCCCGACCGTGTAGGGGTGCCGCGGACGGCCGAACAGCACCGTCGCCTCGGCCTGCTCGACCACCTCACCGGCGTACATCACCAGCACCCGGTCGGCGATGCCCGCCACGACACCGAGGTCGTGGGTGATCCACACCACCGCCATGCCGAGATCCTCCTGGAGCTCGGCGATGAGGTCGATGATCTGGGCCTGGGTGGTCACGTCGAGGGCGGTGGTCGCCTCGTCGGCGATCAGCACCTCCGGGTCGCAGGACAGCCCGATGGCGATGACCACCCGCTGGCGCATGCCGCCGGAGAACTGGTGGGGGTAGTCGTCGAGCCGGCGCTCGGGTGAGGGGATGCCGACCTTGGCGAGCAGGTCCACGGCGCGGTCGCGGGCGTCGGCCTCGGACAGCCCGAGGTGGTGGCGCATGCCCTCGGTGAGCTGTCGGCCGATCGTGTGGACCGGGTTCAGCGAGGTCATCGGGTCCTGGAAGACGAAGCCGATCCGTCGACCGCGGATGCGGACCAGCTCCTCCTCGCTGAGCGCGATCAGGTCGGTGTCGCCGAGGTGGGCGGTCCCGGTCACCCGGCCCGGAGGGATCGGGATCAGCTTGGTCAACGCCAGCGTGGAGACCGACTTGCCCGAGCCCGACTCACCGACGATGGCCAGCGTCTCGCCCCGGTGGAGGTCGTAGTCCACGCCGCGGACCACCGACGCCCGGCCACGCTTGGTGCCGAAGCTGACCTCCAGGTCGCGGACCGA
>SLQK01000217.1 GCA_007131525.1 Nitriliruptoraceae bacterium
CGACCGCCGACGACCGGATCCGAGACGCCCTGGCCGCCGAGGGCTTCGGCGTGCTGACCGAGATCGACGTCACGGCCACCCTCAAGACCAAGCTGGACGTCGAGGTGGCGCCCTACACGATCCTCGGTGCCTGCAAGCCCGCCTACGCCCACGAGGCGATCGGCATCGACCCCGCGATCGGCGGGCTGCTGCCCTGCAACGTGGTCGTGCGCGCCCACCCCGACGGCGGCAGCGAGTTCATCGCGGTCGACCCGGCGGCGATGATGGGCCTGACCGGTGTGGCCGAACTCGACGAGGTGGCCGCCGTCGTCCGCGCCGAGCTGACCCGCGCCCTCGAGGCCGCTGCGAGCGAGTGACGCCGCGCCGGGTGGAAGCGCCGCGCCGGTGGGCGCGGGGTGGGATCCCGGACCTCTGTGACCGCTGGGCTGCCCCGCCGCGGCCACCCTGGCCAGCGCGGGGTGGGATCCCGGACATCCGTGACCGGATCGCCGCCCCACCGCGGCCATGGCGGCACGTCTCGAGCGGCTGAGCGCCGCGAGAGCTCGAGTCCCGCTCAGGCGGAGACGCCCTCGCTCCGCTCGACCCCGCTCAGGCGACGGCGCCCTCGGTCCGCTCGACGTCGCTCAGGCGGAGGCGCCCCGTCAACGCGGTCGTGATCCCGTCGATGATCAGCTGGACTCCCAACACGGTGCCGAGGAACCACAGCGCCGAGGCTGGCCAGCCGGCCAGGATCAACAGGCTCAGTGCCAGGGTGATCAGGCCGCTGAAGAGCAGCAGACCCCTCGGCATGCCGGGCTGGAACGCCAGGACGATGCGGAGCACCCCGCCCACGAACAGCAACGAGCCGGCCAGCAGGGTCAGCGTCAGCAGCCCGATCCCGGGGTTGTTGACGAAGGAGAAGCCGAGCATCCCGATCAAGCCGCCGTAGGCCAGGTTCCACCGGCGTGGCGGGTCCGACCAGTTCACCAGCGCGCTGACGGCGAGCACCACGCCACCGATCAGCAGCATCCAGCCGGTGAACAGCACGGAGATGACCCCGGCGAGTGCGACGTGGCTGAGCACGATGATGCCGGCGATGACGGACAGGATCCCGAACAGGATGTCCCAGCCGGTGCGACGTCGTTCCAGCGCGATCGTGGGTGGGGGGGTCGTCATCGGCGGTCCTCTCGTGCCGGGGCCAGCGATGCTCGGTCGGGCGAGTGCTCGGCCGAGCGTTCCGTCTCGTGGTCGACCCAGGGCGGTGCGAGCCCGGGCGCGCTGCGACCACCACTGTGGACGCGGCGCAGCAGCTTACGGCCCGACGATGATCACGCGCCTCACCCGGCTCGGGTGACGATGGTGGCCCATGCCGGGAGGAGGCGCAGGGTCGTGCAAGCCGGAGGTGATGATGTCCAGCCGTGATGCGGGACCCGGGCAGCGGCACGCGAGCTCGCCGACGAGCGGCCGCCGAGGTGGTGAGCTCCCACGGGCTCCTGTGAGCCGCCGCGGAGGCGGTGCGGTGGGCTAGGGTGACCGGCGGTGGGAGGGCCCGATGGTGGACGGGAACTCGTGGTGGCGTGCGCCGAACGTGCCGGCGCGACAGTGGATCCCTGGCTACGAGCGGCAGCGGTTGAGCCGCGATCTGGTAGCCGGGGCGATCGTGACGGCCCTGGTCATCCCGCAGGCCCTTGGCTACGCCGTCATCGCCGGGGTCCCCGTGCAGGTGGGGCTGTACGCCATCCCGGTGGCCTTGCTGGCCTACACCCTCCTCGGCTCGTCGCCGCAGGTCAGCGTCGGACCGGTGTCGACGGTCTCGGTGGTGTCGGGCTCGATCGTGGCGGTGCAGGCCGGCGGTGACCCCGAGCGCGCGGTGGCGCTGACCGTCGCATTGGCGATCCTGTCGGGGGTCGTGCTGCTGGTGGCCGGTCTGCTCCGGACCGGGTGGGTCGCGGAGTTCCTCTCCAAGCCGATCGTCAGCGGGTTCGTGTTCGGGCTGTCGGTCGTGATCATCGTCGGCGAGGTGCCCACCCTGATCGGGGTGGAGCGGGTCGACGGCCCGGTCGTCGTGCGGGCCTGGAGCGCGCTCACCTCGGTGCCCGAGCTGCACCTGACCACGACCCTGCTGGGGGTCGCCAGCCTGGCGGTGCTGTTCCTCGGCAACGCCCTGGCCCGCCAGGTGCCGTGGGGGCTGCTGCTGGTGGTCGGGAGCCTGGTGGTGTCCGGGGCGCTGTCGCTGAGCGAGCGGGGCGTCGTGGTCGTGGGCGACGTCCCGCGCGGGCTCCCGGTGCCGGGGCTCCCGGCGATCACCTGGTCCGATGTGACGATGCTGATCGTGCCGGCGATGGGGCTGGCGCTGGTCGGTCTCGCCGAGACCTTGAGCGCCGCGCGGCTGTTCGCCGCCCAGGGCGGCTACCGGATCGACACCGACCAGGAGTTCGTGGCCACCGGCGCGGCGAACATCGCCTCGGGGCTGTTCGGCGGGCTGGGGGTCGCGGGCAGCCTGTCCAAGACCGCTGCGGTCGCCCGGGCCGGTGGCACGAGCCAGGTGGTCAGCATCACCGCCGCGGCCCTCAGCCTCGCGGTGCTGTTCCTGTTCGCGCCCTCACTGAGCGCCCTGCCGCGCACCGTGCTCTCGGCGGTGGTGATCCACGCCGTGTGGGGGCTGATGGACGTCGGCGCGCTGCGGCGCTACGCACGGATCCGGCGCAACGACCTGGTCGCCGCGGTCGCCGCGCTCCTCGGGGTCCTGCTGTTCGGGACGTTGGCGGGACTGCTGATCGCCGTCGGCCTGTCCCTGCTCGGCCTCGTCTACCGCACCAGCCGCGTCAAGGTCGAGGAGATGGGGCGGATCTCCGGCGAGAAGGCCGCCTGGGGCTCCGTTGAACGCCACCCCGAGCGCACCACGATCGACGGGCTGCTCATCCTGCGGCTCACCGCGGGGCTGTTCTGGGTCAACGCCGCGAAGGTCGAGGACGAGATCATCGCCATCGTCGACGGCCGGCCCGGCACGCGGGCGCTCGTGCTGGACCTCGAGGCGACCGATCAGCTCGACACGACCAGCACCGACATGCTGCACCACCTGATCGCACGGCTTCGCCGGCGGCAGGTCGACCTCTACCTCGTGCGGGTGATGTTCCAGGCACGGGTGGTCCTCAAGCGCTCCGGGCTGCGCGACGAGCTCGGCGACGACCACCTCTGGCGCACCATCTCCCAGGGCGTGAAGCGGGCGAAGAAGGACCACGACCTCGGTGGCGATGTCCGGCCCTACAGCGAGGTGGAGGGCGCCGACGCCGAGGAGCGGGTCGCGGTCGACCTGGACCAGGTCGGGCGGGGCCAGGACCGTCACTGAGGCCCGTCGGCGGATGCTGCGGGCGGCACGCGCTGGGCCGGCGCGCCGACGAAGCGACGGTCGGCGGTGAACGACACCGTGACGATCAGCCCGTGGGGGAGCGCGCTGAGCAGCTCGTCGAGCTCCGCGCGGATGCGGTCGAAGGCAGCGACGCGCAGCTCCGTCGCCGCGCCCTCCAGGAGGTAGGTCACGGTGACGTCGAAGCGCTCACCGAAGGTGGTGACCCGGGTGGCGGTCGCGGGGATCGCGTGACGGGCGGCGACCTCGGTGACCGCCCGCTCGATGTCGGCCTGGACCTCGGCTTGCGGCGCGGTGGCGAGCACGCCGCGGAGCCCCTCCCGAACGAGCCGGACCGGGAGCGCCAGGAACACCAGCGACATCGC
>SLQK01000088.1 GCA_007131525.1 Nitriliruptoraceae bacterium
CTCCTATCGCTGTTGGCCGGCATCAGCCGCACCACGCTGTCGATGGCCCGCCGCCGGGAGCTCCCCGCCGTCCTCGATGCGGTGCACCCGGTCCACCGGACCCCGCACCGCGCCGAGGTCACCGCCGCCGCGGTCGTCGTCGCGGTCGTGCTGGTCTCCGACCTGCGCGGCGCCATCGGGTTCAGCTCCTTCGCGGTGCTGACCTACTACGCCCTGACCAACGCCGCCGCCTGGCGCCTGTCCGGCGCCGAGCGGCGCTGGCCGCGCTGGCTCGCCGGCCTCGGGCTCGGCCTGTGTGCGCTCCTCGCCGTCACCCTGCCCGGGGTGGCGGTGATCGGGGGCCTGATCCTGCTGGCGGTCGGCTCACTGGGGTGGGTCGCCACACAGCGGTTCCGGCGCTGACGGCCAACCCTGGCGACGCGGTGCGGACCCCGATCCGACGCGGAGCTCATCCCTCGGCCAGCAGCCCCAGGATCTGCTCGAACGCGGTACGGATGCCCTCCTCCATGCCCATCCCGAGGACCACCTCGAGCGCGGCGGTCGTGTCGTACACCGACGTGAGCGTCATGCGCGTGCGGGTGTCGTCCACCGCCTCGATGGTGACCTCGGCACGGCTGACGGGCAGGTCGTCGTTGGGTGCACCGCTGTCGTCGGCGAAGCCGTCCTCGAACACCAGCCGGCGGGGCGGCTCCACCTCGATGACCCGCCAGTAGCCCTTGTGCTGGTCACCCTCGGGTCCGGTCATGTGGTAGGCGACGTGGCCACCGGGGCGCAGGTCGTGGTCCACGACCGTCGCGGGGTAGGGGTCGGGTCCCCACCAGCGCTCGAGTTGGCGCGGGTCGGCCCACAGCCGCCACACGCGCTCGGGCGACGCCGAGAACACGCTGCTGACGACCAGGGTCGCGTTCGGCAGGTCCTTGGTGATGTCGACGGTGCTCATCCGCGATCCTCTCGGTCGTGGTCATGGATGTGGGTCAGCCGGCCGGGTCGTCGGCCGGGTCGTCGAGGTGTCCAGCCGGAAGGTCCTCCTCGGCGAGCAGGCCGTGCATGCGCGCGACGCGGCCGCGCCACAGCTGCTCGTAGTGGTCGAGCACGACGCGGGCGTTGCGCAGCCCCTCGATGTCGGTGGTCACCACGCGCCGGCGGCCGTCCACACGCTTGCGCACCAGGCCGGCCCGCTCCAGCACCGCCACGTGCTTCTGCACCGCAGCGAAGCTCATCGGGTACGGCGCGGCCAGCTCGGAGATCCCGAGGTCGCCGCCCATCGCCCGGGCCAGGATGTCGCGGCGGGTGGCGTCGGCCAGGGCGCCGAAGACCGCGTCGGCCCGCTTGTCGGTGAGGATCGCTTCCATATCTACAACCATACGGTTGTAGATTGGCGGTGTCAACGGCCGCTGCAGCACCGTCACGGGTCGCGACGGCGTCAGGTGACGACGTCGATCCCCATGGCGGTCGCGGCGGCGACGACGATCGCCCACACCAGCAGCCCCGCCCCCATCCATCGCAGGACCCGACGGGTGTCGCTGCCTGTCGCCAGCGCCGCGATCGTGGCGATGTGCGTCCCGGTGGTCACCGGCGCGAGGAACGCCAGGCCGGGGACACCCCAGCGCTCCGCGAGCGCGCGGGCCCGCTGCGACCGTGCGCTCGGCTCCTTGCGCCGCCGGGGCCCGCGGCGCCAGCTGAGCATCCGGTCGCCGGCCACCGCCACAAGCACCACCGTGCTCATGTTGCCGGCGACGGCGACGGCCGCGGTCGGTACCGGCGGCATCCCCGCGATCATCCCCGCGGGGATGACGACGAGCACCTCGATGACCGGGATGGCTGCGGCGACGAACACGAGGATGTAGGACCACCAGCTGCCCGCTTCGAGCGTCAGCTCCATGGCGCACCTCCGGCAGGGTGCGTCGTCTTCGCAGGCCGGGTACGGCGCACATCTCGTCCGGGGCGCCCACGGGCGTAGGGCCTGCGCCGAGGGTAGCGACGCCGTGGGTGCCGGCAGCTGGGGCGTCGGTGCCGGCAGCTGGGCCGTGGGCGCCGGCAGCTGGGCCGCGGGTGCGGGCAGCCGGGCCATGGGTGCCGGGGTGACTGGGGTGCTGCGCGGTGGCTGGGGTGTTGCGCGGCCTGCGGGCTCGTGCTGGTCGTCCACCACCGACGGGCCCGGGCGACGCGTGACCGCGTCGTCCTCAAGCTCCCCGGGACGGTGGTCGATGCGCAGTGACGGAGGGCCTATGCCGGCACGCCCACAGCACGTCCCTGACCGCCGCGGCCAGCTGCTCACGCAGCTGCCGGCCTGGGCGCAGGTCCTGGTGGTCGCATCGCTCCTGGCGGCCTGCTGGCTCGTGGTCTACGGCGCCGGCGGCACCCGGACCGCGCTCCCGCACGTCTTCTACCTGCCGATCGTGCTGGCCGCGCTGCCGTTCGGCGTCGCCGGCGGCCTCGCCGCGGGGGTGGCCGCGGCGGTGCTGTGCGGGCCGCTGATGCCGCTGGATGTCGCCACCGGTGAGAGCCAGCAGCTGGTGAACTGGCTGATCCGTGGCGGGTTCTTCACCGCGGTCGGCGGGCTCGCCGGGACCTCGACGGTGTCGCTGCGCCGCAGCTTCCAGGCCGGGCTCTCGCGGCGGCTCCAGCGCGAGCTCGATCTCGTCACCGCCGACGGCCCGATCGAGGATGAGGGAGGGTGGGAGCTCCGGGTCCGGCGGGTGCTGGACGGCGGCGGGCTCCGGGTGGTGTTCCAGCCCATGTTCACGCTCGATGACGGCCGGCTCTTCGCGGTGGAGGCGCTGGCCAGGTTCGATGCCGAGCCCCACCACCGACCGGACGTGTGGTTCGCCCGCGCCGCCCAGGTCGGTCACGGGGTGGAGTTGGAGCTGGCAGCGATCGCGGCGGCGCTGGAGACCTCCACGGAGCTGCCCGCCCCGGTCGCCCTGTCGTTCAACGCCTCGCCCGGCACCCTGGCCGACGAGCGGCTCCTGCGGTTGCTCGATCGGCACGCGGGACGGCAGCTGATCGCTGAGGTCACCGAGCACGCCGTGGTCGACGATTACCGCCACCTCGAGACCTGCCTCGCCGCGCTGCGGTCCCGCGGTGTGCGGCTCGCGGTGGATGACGCCGGGGCCGGGTTCGCGAGCCTGCGGCACATCGTCCGACTGCAGCCCGACTACATCAAGCTCGATCCCAGCCTGACGCAGAACCTCGGTGACGATCCTGTCCGGCGACCGCTCGCGGACTGCCTGGTCCAGTTCGCCCTCCGGACCGACAGCGCCATCCTCGTCGAGGGGATCGAGACCGCCGCGGACCTTGCCACGTGGCGGGATCTCGGCGCCCACGCCGCCCAGGGCTACCTCCTCGGACGGCCTGCGCCGCTGCCCGCCGCACCCCAGGCCGAGGTCCTGCAGCCGGCAGCGTCCGACCAGTAGCGGCTGCGGCCGGCCTGTTGGGCCCGTAGGCCCGGAACGGCGCTGCGGGTAGCCCGGCACGGCGCTGCGGGTAGCCCGGCACGGCATTGGGTGCGAGAACCAGCGGATACTGGCTGCTTCTCGCGGGGGTTGGCGCGGTTGGCCGGTCGGGGGCGGGGTGGGGTGCGAGAACCAGCGGATAGTGGCTGCTTCTCGCAGCGGCGCGGGCGCGGCGCGGGCGTGGCGGTCCGACGCAGACGGGGGTGCGGTCAGCCGCTGCGGGCGGGGTGGGCCGGCTGGGCCGGTAGGCC
>SLQK01000165.1 GCA_007131525.1 Nitriliruptoraceae bacterium
CCCGGCACGGCCATGTTGGCGACCGCGGGGCGGAAACCCGGACACCAACGGCCGCCAAACCACCCCGCGCGCGCCGCCCGAGGCCACGGCGCGGGTGGGCGCGGGTAAGCGCGGGTGGGCGCGGGTCGCCACCGCGGGGCGGAAACCCGGACACCGACGGCCGCCACACCACCCCGGCGCGGCCAGGGTGGCCACCGCGGGGCGGAAACCCGGACACCGACGGTCGCTTCGCTACCCCGGGCACCCCGCGAGCGCCGCCCGAGGTCACGGCACGGGCGCGATGGGAGCGTGCCGCGGTGCTGAAGGACGCTCGAGGTCCCTGCGAGGACACCTCGGAGCGATCCGGGTAGCTGGGGGGCAGGGGATCGAACCCTGAATACCGACTCCAAAGGACGGCGTGTTGCCGATTACACCACCCCCCACCGCGACGTCGCCGACCGCGGCCGGCGACGCGCGTGCGGCCGCAGGGTAGTGACTCCCACGGTCACTCCGAGGCGACCTCGGGGCCACCGGCCGGTGACAGCGCGATCTCCACGCGGTCGAACACCGGCTCGACCGCGGCCGCCAGCGCGACCGCCTCCTGGGCCGACGCCGCCAGGCCCAGCACCGTCGGCCCTGATCCGCTCACGATCGCGCCGAGCGCACCGGCCCGGAGCAAGGTGTCGCGCTTGCCGACGAGCTCCGGCAGCAGGTGCATCGCCGCGACCTCGAGGTCGTTGTGGAGCGCGGCTCCGAGCGCCTCGGCATCCCCGGTCCGCAACGCCTGCAGCACCGCATCCGGCTGCACGTCGGAGGGGGCGCCGACCTCATCGAAGGCCCGGTAGACCGCAGGCGTGGATAGCGCGGCGTCGGTGATCCCGACGACCCAGTGGTAGCTGCCCCGGGCGAGGACCTGGGCGGTCGCGGTCCCCGTCCCGGTGGCCAAGGCCGTGCCGCCGGCCACGCAGAAGGGCACGTCGGAGCCCAGCTCAGCCGCCAGGTCGCGGAGGACGTCGCGGTCGAGATCGGCCTGCCAGAGGTGGTTCAACGCGACCAGCGCGGCCGCCGCGTCGGCGGAGCCTCCGGCCATCCCCGCAGCGACGGGGATCCGTTTGGTCAGGTGGAGCCGCGTGACGGGACCGTCGTGCTGCCCGTCACCGTGGTCGGTCCCGATCCCGACCCGGGACATCAACGACCGGGCAGCGCGGACCGCGAGGTTGTCCTCCCCGGTCGGCACCGCCCCGCATCCGTCGACGGTCAAGCACAGGCCCATGAACCGTCGCGCTGCCGGGTGGGCGGAGGCCCCGGAGACATCGAGGACGGCGAGCAGCGTGTCGTGGAGCGAGATGGTCTGCAGCACGGTGACCAGCTCGTGGTAGCCATCGGGCCGCACGCCGCCGACCCGCAGGAACAGGTTCACCTTGCCGGGGACACGGACGCGCACACGACCGGGAACGCCTCCCCCCATGGGTGGCCTCCTCCCTGTGTGTCGGCTGTCCCGTGGTGGGACCATCGTAGGGACCCGGCACCCGCAGCCCATCAGCGGGAGCCCTTCCCACCCATCGCCGGTGAGGGGCTGCGAACACCGGTGCGTCCTGCCCGACGTCGGCCGACCGCCGGGGTCAGGTGGCGTCGGCTGCACTCGTTGCGTCGTCGCCCAGCGCCGCGTCCAGCCGCCGGATGGCCTCGACGTCCAGGGTCTCGGCGCGGGCACCGAGGTCGATGCCGGCCGCGACCGCGGCGGCGGCCAGCCGCTCAGCGTCGGCCACGGACCGCAGGGTGTTGCGCAGGGTCTTCCGGCGCTGGGAGAAGGCCGCATCGATGAGCGCAGCGAGCCGCCGGTAGGTCACCGGGGCAGGCGCGTCGTCGCGACGCGTCACCCTCACCATCACGCTGTCCACGTTGGGGACGGGGTGGAACACCGACCTGGGGATCGACAGCTCGACCTTGGCCTCGGCGAGCAGCGCGAGCTTCGCCGACACGCCCGCGTACAAGGGGTGACCCGGTCGCGCCTGCCACCGCTCACCGACCTCACGCTGGACCATCAGGTAGGCGTCGGTGACCGCAGGCGTGGCCAGGAGCCGGAACAGCAGCGGGGTCGCCACGTTGTAGGGCAGGTTCGCGACCACCCGCACCGGCCGACCCGCAACGAGCTCCTGGAGGTCGGCCGCCAGGGCGTCGGCGTGCACCACCTCGACGTTGTCGATGCCGGCCAGGACCTCGTCGAGGGCAGCGACGAACCCGGCATCGATCTCCACCGCGGTGACCTTGCGCACGACCTCGACCAGACCGAGCGTGAGCGACCCGAGGCCGGGGCCGATCTCCAGTACCTCGTCCTCGCTGGACAGGCCCGCGGAGGCGACGATGCGGCGCACGGTGTTGGGGTCGACGACGAAGTTCTGCCCGGCACTGCGACGCGGCGCCAGACCGTGATCGGCGAGCAGGCGGGCGACGTCGGTCGGGGTCAGCAGCGCCCTCGGAGCCGCGGTCAGCTCAACCCCAGCATGCGTGAGCAGGCCGGCCACTGGTTGCCCCAGGTCGCCCAGGGTTGGCTGAGCAGGATCTGGGCTCGACGGATCTGCTCGCGTCGCGGGGCCTCGTGGGGCAGGCCCTGGCCGCCGACGCTGCGCCAGGTGTCGGCATGGAACTGCAGGCCGCCGTAGTAGGTGATGGTCGAGGTCGCGCGGTGCACCAACGACCAGTTGCCGTTCGACTCACACTGGGCCAGCCGGTTCCAGACGGGGTCATCGATGCCGGGCACGCCCGACGGCTCGGCCGGCAGTGAGGAGGAGGAGGAGGACGCCGAAGACGAAGACTGCGACGACGACGAGGACGACGTGCGAGCCGGCGGCGGGGGCGGCGGGGGCTCGGCGGTACCGACGCGCACGACGCGGTCCCTGGGCTCGGTCACGACCTCGCGGCTGAGGACCTCGCGACCGACGGGTTCGCCGTCCACGTACCGGATGCGGAAGCGATCCACCCGGAGGCCGTCCCGACCTTCCCGGGAGACCTCGGTGGTGCCCCGCTCGAGCTCGTCCGTCTCGCGACGGATCTCCTCGTACGGCAGGACGACCTCGTCGGCCTCCTCCTCGAAGTCGATCCGCTGGATCACGATCGTGCCATCACCGTCGAGCACGGTCGACGGCGGCGGCAGGACCAGATCGTCCGGGCCCAGCTCCACGTCGTTGAGGCTCAGCAGGTCGTCGACGACCGCGGCCAGGCTCACCACCGTGAGCTCGTCACCGTCGACCTCGACGACCACCTCGAGCGGTCGGCGAACCGTGATGGTGTCACCGTCGTGGACCGCGTCGCGCCAGGTGGGTGTGATGACCGCGCCCTCGTCACGGAGGTGACGCAGGTTGGCGGCGGTGAGGATGCCACCGACGCTGGAAGCCGGCGCGGTCACCGACCGTGGGGCGTCGTCGTCGATGACGACGTCGACGGTGATGGCTCGCGTGACCACCACCGTGAGCCCGTCTTCGACCGCGGTCGCCAGCGGCGGCGTCACCAGGTCCGCAGGTCCCAGGTCGACGCCGGCCAGGCCCAGGGCCTCGGCGACGGTGCCGTCGGAGAGTCCGACCTCGTAGCGGACGTCGTCGGCGAGGATCTCGACCGTGGACCCACCTGCGGTGAAGGCGACCACCCCGGCGGCGGCGACGACGAAGGCGCCGAGCCCAAGCAGGGCACGGCGGAAGAGGGAGGAACGGGAGGGAGCCATGACGTGGCCTCGAACGGTGGCAGCTCCCCTGCCCGCCGGCTACCCCACAGGGGTGTCCGACCGGACAGGGCTGCTGCCGTCAGGAGCGGAAGGTCAACGCAGGCCCAGTCGGCGGCTGCAGGCGGGCCACTGGCCCCAGCCCGAGCGCGCCTGGAGGATCTGGGCACGGTGGATCTGCTCGGCCCTGGACGCCTGGTGCGGCAGACCGGTACCACCGACGCTGCGCCACGTGGACGGCAGGAACTGCAGGCCGCCGTAGTAGCCGTTGCCGGTGTTGGCCTGCCAGTTGCCGCTGGACTCGCACTGTGCCAGCCGGTCCCACACCGAGCCCCCGACGGTGGAGGTCCTCGCGGGGGGCGGCGGAGGCACGCGGGTGCCGACCAGGACCACGCGGTCGCGTGGCTCGGTGACGACCTCGCGGTCGAGCAGCTCGCGCTCGGTCTCTTCACCGTCGACCAGGGTGACCTCGTAGGTGTCGAGACGGAGGCCGTCGCGACCTTCCTGATCGACCCGGGTACGCCCACGGTCGAGGGAGCTCGTGTTCCTCCGCACCTCGTCGTGCTCGAGGACGACCTCCTCGACCTCCTCGACGTACTCGACCCGCTGGACCGTGACCGTCTGGTCCGGGCGCAGAGGCGCCCAGGCCGAGGGTGTGACGAGGTCGTCGGGCCCGAGCTCCACCTCGTGCAGCTGCAGCAGGTGCTCGACCTGTGCGGCGAGGGTGACGATGGTGAGCTCATCACCGTCCACCTCGAGGACCACCTCGACGGGGCGCTGGATCGTGATGACGTCGCCGTCCTGGACGGGCTCATGCCAGGCCGGGGTCGCCACAGCACCCTCTTCGCGCAGTCCGTCCAACCCGGCGAGGCGGACCACGCCGTCGACGCTGGCGACCGGTGCCGTGACCTTCACGAGCTCCTCGTCGTCGACCACCACGCCGACCGAGATCGCGCGGGACACCACGACGCGCAGGTCCCGCTCCACCTCGGTGTCTGGGGCCGGGTAGACCTCGTCGGCAGCGGCCAGCTCGACCTCAGCGGCAGCGAGGGCGTCAGAGACGGTGGCGTCGCGAGCGACACGCACCTCGTGGAGCTCACCATCGGCGAGGACCTCGACAGCGGACCCGGAGGTCGCCGCGAGCGCACCGACAGCGATGACAGCAGCCGCGCCGAGGCCGATGAGGGCACGTCGAAGCGCAGCGGGGGGGAAGGATGACGTGTTCATGGCCGGGCACGGTGACAGGTCGACGGGACCCTGGGAACCCGAGAGGTGTCCGAACGGCCGGAGTGGCCATGGCCGGTCCCCGACCGATCATGAACGCGTGACCACCACGCTCCGAGCTCGCCGAACCGCCACCGGTGAGACTCACACCACGGTGTTTCCGCAGTTCACGCCGGCGTTCCGAGCGTGGCCGGCGGCAACGCGAAGGCGCGGGCCGCGTTATCCGCGACGATGGCGGCCAGCTCCTGCTCGGGCACCCCGTGGAGTTCCGAGAGTGTGCGCAGGGTGTACACAACGTAGGAAGGGTCGTTGGCCCGACCCCGATGGGGGTGGGGGGTCAGGTAGGGCGAATCGGTCTCGGTGAGCAGGAGGTGACGCGGCACCACGGCCGCCGCCTCGCGCAGGGCACCGGCGTTGTTGAAGGTCACGTTGCCCGCGAAGGAGATGAAGTAGCCGCGGTCGCGGCAGGTCGCGACCACCTCGACATCGCCGGAGAAGCAGTGAAGCACCACCCGGTCCGGCGGACCCACCTCGTCGAGCACCCGCAGGACATCCGCCCAGGCGTCGCGGCAGTGGATGACGAGGGCCCGATCGGTCCGCTTCGCGATGTCGATGTGCGCGCGGAAGCTCGCGTCCTGCTGGGCCGGCGTGGTGTGATCGCGGTAGTAGTCGAGCCCGGTCTCCCCCACGGCGACGCACGCGGGGTCGGCGGCGAGGCGTTCGATGACCTCGAGCACCTGCGGGGTGGCCTCGATGGCGTCGTTGGGGTGGATACCGACGGCGGCGTGCACCCCGTCGAAGCGGCGCGCGGTCTCCAGCGACTGCAACGAGGTGGCCATGTCGGTGCCGACCGTGATCATGGTCGTGACACCCGCGTCGCGCGCGCGGGCGACCTGCTCGGCCGCCGACAGGTCGAAGTGGTGGTCGAGGTGGCAGTGGGTGTCGATGTAGGGCACTGGGTGTCACCGGCCTTGACGGATCGGGTGTGGAGCGCAGAGGAGCCCGAGGTATCGGAGGGCGAGCCCAGCCGATGCGGTCGGGCCCCTCACGCAGCAACGCTCGCCGGATCCGGCGAGCGCCACCGCAGGCTACCGAGCCACCCGGGAGGTGACCGACCGTCACCGGATCGGCGAGAGATGGGCGACCGTCTCCGCCAACACCGTCACGTCCCCATCCTCGCCGACCACCACCGCCGAGCCGGTGCGGCGGTTGCCGACCACGAGCCCACCCTCGACCTCCACGGCCCAGGCCGGCACGAGGTCGCCGTCGGGTCCCAGGAGCGCGGCGGGCAGCGCGATCGGGCGGGGGTCGTCCAGTGCCAACGGGACCGCGACCGGCCCCTCGACTCCGACGCGGACCAGCCACGCGGGGGCCACCGCGGCGCCGTCCACCGCCGGGATCGTGCCGGCCAAGGCCCGGACCGGACCGTCCCCCGCCGGTGGCGCGACGACCCCGTCCAGCGTCCGACCCGGCTCGACCGACCAGGCGCCGTCGGCACCGCGTCGCAGGGTGAGCTCGAACCACCGGTCGGTGGCGACCCGGCTGGTGACACGCACGAGCGTGCGGTCGGTCGCCACCTCGACCCAGTCCACCAGGTCCAACTGCCCCGCCGGTGCCCCGGCCAGGGGCAAGGTGGCGTGGTCGGTGACGGGCGGCTCGCTCCCGGCGGCGGCGTCCCAACCGACGGTTCGGAGTCGGACGCCGGTCGTGTCCTGCTCGAGCCAGGCCAGGCTCATGCCATCGGGGGCCCAGACGGGACCTGACACGACCAGGCCCGGCCCGGCGCCCTGCCCGGGCTGGTGGGCGGGGTCGTCGATGACCTCCAGTGTCAGGCCGTCAGCGTCGGCGCGCAGCACCCGCAGGTCGTACATCCCCTCAGCGGTGGTCAGAACGGCCGCGGTCACCTGCTCCACCGTGGAGCCGGGCCGGACCGCCAGCCCAACGACCGTCGACTCCCCCTCCTCGGGCAGCTCGTCAGCGTGCAGGGTGGCGCCGTCGGTGTCCAGGACGCGGATCAGGCGCTCCGTGGCCACCAGCAGCGGGCCGGGCTCCACGGTGCCCGGCGGAGGAACGGTGGCATCGTCGCTCGGAGTCGGATCCTCGATCGGCGCGGGACGGTCGGCGATCTCGGGACCGGTGCCATCCGGTAGCAGCGCCGGAGCCACGACCACCGCCGCCATCGCGGCGGCAGCCGTCACCGCGACCACGGTCCAGGCCGCCAGGCGGCGACGCCGGGTCACGCGCCGGTCCACCTCCAGCCACAGCAGCGGCGTCGCCTCCACGTCCCCGGCGCGCTCGCGCAGGCTCGCTCGCAGGCGGTCCTCGATGGGGGTCATCACCGCTCACCTCCCGGTAGGGACTCGCTCGCTGGTTGCTCGAGCAGGGCCTGCAGCCGTGCCAGACCGCGGGACACCTGGGACTTCACCGTCCCCACCGACACGCCGAGGAGCTCCGCGGTGTCGGCCTCGGACAGGTCCTCGTAGTAGCGCAGCACCACGGCCTGCCGCTGCCGTGCGGGGAGCCGCCCGAGCGCGGACCACACCGCGTCACGGTCGGCCGCCTGCTCGTCGATCAAGCGCACCCCTCGGTCGTCACCTCGCTGGCGGCCGGCCTCGCGACGCTCCAGGTAGCGCCGCCTGAGCTTCGAGTTGGCCTCGTTGGCCACGGCTCGACGCAGGTAGGCACCGACGTCGCGGACCTCCCCCCGCCGCCAGCGGACGTACACCTTGGCGAAGGCCTCAGCGACGATGTCCTCGGCCTGGGCGGCGTCGCTGGTCAGCAGGTAGGCCAACCGCACGGCGTCGCGGTGGTGGGTGTTGAACACGGCCGCGAACGACCGCTCGTCCACCGCCGCCCGGACGATCGTGAGCACGGGGCCCTCCTGCGATGTCAGCACCGGGGTGGCGCGCGACCGTGGCGCTCTCACCCCTCACGACGCACGACGCCGCCCGGGGGTTGCCGCCGCCACCGGTGAACGTGCGCTGACCGCTCCTCGGTGGCTGTCGGCCCGCCAGGTCTGCGCGCCGGTTCACGGGTCGCCGGCCGCCGTGCGGGCGTCGAGCACCGCCTGGTAGAGCACCCGCTTCGATGCGCCGTGCCGCTCGGCGACCTCGGCGACGGCATCCTTGGTCCCAGCACCGGCGGTCACCAGCGTCGCCACCTCGGCGACCTGGGTGTCGAGGTCCGGAGCCTCGTCGGCGCCGGCCGCATCGCCGTCGGCGCCGGCGATGACCAGGGTCACCTCGCCGCGGACCCCGGTGGCTGCGGAGGACGCGAGCTCGTCCAAGGTGCCACGACGGACCTCCTCGTGCAGCTTGGTCAGTTCACGACACAGGGCTGCGCGGCGCTGCCCACCCAGGGCACCGGCGAGATCACGCAGATCGGTAGCAGCCCGGTGCGGCGAGAGGTAGAGCACCACGGTGCGCGGCTCACGGGCGAGTTCGGCGAGGCGGGCACGTCGGCTCGCACCCCGCCGGGGGAGGAACCCGTCGAAGGCGACCCGATCGGTGGGCAGACCTGCGACCACGAGGGCGGCCAGCAGGGCCGACGGACCCGGGATGGGCACGATCGTGACCCCGGCGTCGGCGCAGGCGGCCAGCAGCCGGTACCCGGGATCGGACAGCGTGGGGGTCCCCGCATCGGACACCAGGGCGAGGTGCTCCCCCGCCTCCAACCGAGCGAGCAGCTGCCCGATGCGCTCCTGCTCGTTGTGCTCGTGCAAGGACAGCTGGGGGACGTCACTGCCGAGGTGTGCCAGCAGTCGGCCCGTGTGCCGCGTGTCCTCGGCCAGCACCAGGTCGGCGGTGGTCAGCACCTCCCTGGCCCGCTCGCTGAGATCGCCGAGGTTGCCGATCGGCGTCGCCACCACGCTGAGCGTCCCGCGCACCTGCTCCTCCGAGGTTCTCGACGCCCGTCCGACCTCCGCCGACCCCGCGATCTCGATCCACGGGAACGACGAACGTCGTCGCGTTCGCACCACGTCCCGACGTATGGTACGGACGTTCAGGTGTCGCACCGGCGGAGCACGGGGGCCCGTGGCGGCAGACCATCGACGTGATGCCACGATCTGGGGAACCACCGTGCGCCGGACCCTGCTCTGGGTCGTCCTCCCGATCTCGGCGCTGCTCGTGCTCGGGCTCGGCGCCGGTGGCTGGTACTACAGCGACCAGCTGCTCCCGGCCCCGTCGCCCTACGTCCCGGTGCCCGAGCTGGCGGTGACGGCCTCCGACGCCGAGGCCGGCACCGTCACCGTGGCGGCGAGCGGTGGCGATGTGGAGCTGTTCACCGTCGGGTTGGTGTCGGACACCGGCGCGCTGCTGCTGGCCAACGGCGAGGGGGACCGGGGCGGCGACACCACGACGCGGACCACCACCTTGCTGGACGGCGAGTGGCCAGCGGTGGGCGATCGCGTCGCCACCTCCGTCGACGCGTTCTTCGGTGACCCGGCGACCACCCTGGGGCTGCCCTTCGACACGATCTCGGTGGCCAGCGAGCTCGGCGAGCTGCCGGCCTGGCGCGTGGTGCCGCGTGGGGCCGACACCGACGAGACCTGGGTCGTGATCATCCACGGCCGCGGCGGCGGGCTCAGCGAGGGCAACCGGCTGCTGCCGGTCCTCGACGAGTTCCAGCTGCCCTCGCTGACCATCTCGGTGCGGAACGACCCCGACGCCCCCGCGGACCCGAACGGGTACGGCTTCTACGGTGAACGTGAATGGCTGGAGCTCGAGGCCGCGATCGAGCACCTCGTCGAGGTGGAGGGGGCGCGCGACGTCGTGCTGGCCGGCTACAGCCAGGGGGGGTCCATCGCGCTGTCGCTGCTGCGTCGCTCGGACCGGGCGGACCGGGTGGCGGGCGCCGTGCTCATCTCGCCGCTGGTCTCGCTCGGGGCCACCCTCGATCTCCAGGCGCGCAACCGGGGCATCCCCGAGGCGGTGATCCCGCCCCTGCTGACCAGCACCCGCTGGATCTCGACCTGGCGCTCAGGCCTGGACTTCTCCCAGGTGGAGCACGTCGATCGGGTGGATGAGCTGCCGTCAGACGTGCCGATGCTGATCACCCACGGCAGCGCCGACACGACGATCCCTTTGGACCCGAGCCGTGAGCTCGCGTCGCTCCTGGGCCAGCAGGCCACCTTCGTGGCGTACCCGGACGTCGATCACGTGCGCGAATGGAACAGCGATCCCGAGGGTTTCGAGGCCGACCTCCGGGAGTTGCTGACCACGGCTCTCGGGTGAGTGAGCCACGTTCCCGCCAGCACCGACGTCATCCCCCACCGGCGACGGACCGCGCGGACCTGCTCGAGGTGTTCGGCCGGGACCGCGACGCCCACCCCTACGGCATCGCGGACGTGGAGCAGCTGTGGCACCGATCCCGCTGGTGGCGGCGCGAGGACGCTGTGGTGGGCCTGCTCGACGTGCCGGGCTCGCAGCTGCCGGTCGGCTACGCGATCACCGCTCGAGCTCACGGGGCGACGCTGGACCTGCTGCACGACCTGGCCGACGCCGACCTGCTGCCAGCCGCCGTCGTCGTCACCGGGCCACCGGGGCTGGGCGAGCGCCTCGCGGGTCGCTACCGGGCCCGCTGGACCCGTGACTACCTGAAGATGGCCTTACCGCCGGCGGCGATGATCCCAGCGCCGGATCCCCGGGTGCGGACGCTGGCTCCGACCGACCTGCCCGGCCTGCACGCGCTGTACGACACGGATGCGGCCGCGGGCGACTTCTTCCACCCCGGCCTGCTGGCCACCGGCTGCTACCTCGGCGTCGAGGTGGCCGGGGAACTGGTGGCCTCCGCCGGGGTGCACGTGCTCGACCGGGTCAACGGGGTCGCCGCGATCGGCAACGTCGCCACCGCACCGAGCCATCGAGGTCGCGGGCTCGGCCGGCTCGTCACCTCGGCGTTGTGCGACCGGCTGCGCCGTGAGGTCCCCACCATCGGGCTGAACGTGGCGGTGGACAACCCGGCCGCTCGGCACCTCTACCGACGGCTGGGCTTCGTCGAGGTGCTCCCCTTCGAGGAGGCCGAGCTCGTGCCCGCGTGACCGCGGCACCGAGAGTCCGTATGCTGCGCGCCATGCGCTGTGACGGACTGCTCCTCCTTCGTCGCCGCGGCGAGGTCGGGTAGGCCGGCATCCTCGCCGCGGGGGTCCCGCGTTGCCGGTCACGCAGAGCACCGACCGACCGCACGAAGGACCACCTCCGATGAGCGACACTCACGCCGTCAGCGCCACATCCTGGACCCCTGCGCAGCAGCCCTCCGGGCTCCCGTTGCACCGGTACCGGCCCTACCACGAGCAGGTCACGGTCGAGCTTCCCGACCGCACCTGGCCGTCCCGGCGGATCGATCACGCCCCGAGGTGGGCGGCGGTCGATCTGCGGGACGGGAACCAGGCCCTGATCGACCCGATGGACGGGCAGCGCAAGCTGGAGATGTTCCGGCTGCTGGTCCGGATGGGGTTCAAGGAGATCGAGGTCGGCTTCCCCGCTGCCAGCCAGACCGACTTCGACTTCGTCCGGCGTCTGATCGAGCAGGATCTGATCCCCGACGACGTCGTGATCCAGGTGCTGACCCAGTGCCGCGAGGAGCTGATCGAGCGGACCTTCCAGTCGCTGGTCGGTGCCGAGCGAGCCATGGTGCACTTCTACAACTCGACCTCGGTCACCCAACGTCGGGTGGTGTTCGGGCTGGACCGTGCCGGCATCCGTGACATCGCCGTCCGCGGCGCGACGACCGCCCGCAAGTACGCCGACGTCCTGACCCCCGACACCGACATCCTGTGGCAGTACTCCCCCGAGTCCTACACCGGCACCGAGCTGGACTTCGCCGCGGAGGTGTGCGGCGCGGTGATGGAGGTGATCGAACCGACCGTCGACCGCCCGATCGTGCTGAACCTGCCAGCGACGGTGGAGATGGCGACCCCCAACGTCTACGCCGACTCGATCGAGTGGATGCACCGCAACCTGCCCGATCGCGACCGGATCGTGCTGTCGTTGCACCCCCACAACGACCGTGGCACCGCCGTCGCCGCTGCTGAGCTGGGCATGATGGCCGGCGCTGACCGGGTGGAGGGCTGCCTGTTCGGCAACGGTGAGCGCACCGGCAACGTCTGTCTGATCACCCTCAGCATGAACCTGTTCAGCCAGGGGATCGACCCGATGCTGGACCTCTCCGACCTCGACGGCATCCGCCGCACCGTCGAGTACGCCAACCAGCTCCCCGTCCCCGAGCGACACCCCTGGGGTGGTGACCTGGTCTACACGGCCTTCTCGGGCAGCCACCAGGACGCGATCAAGAAGGGGCTGGAGGCGCTGGAAGCCGACGCGGACGCGGCCGGCGTGGCCGCCCGGGACATGACCTGGGACGTCCCCTACCTGCCGATCGACCCGAAGGACGTGGGGCGGACCTACGAGGCCGTGATCCGCGTCAACTCCCAGTCGGGCAAGGGTGGCGTCGCCTACGTCATGAAGAACGACCACCAGTTCGACCTCCCGCGGCGGCTGCAGATCGAGTTCAGCCACGTCATCCAGGCGCGCACCGACAGCCAGGGCGGCGAGGTCACCTCGGCGGAGATGATCGGCATCTTCACCGACGAGTACCTCCCCTCCGACACCGATCCGTGGGGACGGTTCCGCCTGGTGGGCAGCCGACACATCGCCCTGGAGGGCGGCATCGACCAGCTGTGGGTCGACCTGCTCGACCACGAGCAGCGGGTCACGCTCAAGGGTGAGGGCAACGGACCCATCGCCGGCTTCTGTGACGCGCTGGGCAGCTACGGCGTCGAGGTGGCGGTGTTGGACTACGCCGAGCACGCGATGTCGGCCGGCGACGACGCGACCGCTGCCTCCTACATCGAGTGCGCCATCGAGGGCCGCACCCTGTGGGGGGTCGGCGTCGATCCGAGCATCGTCACCGCCTCGCTGCAGGCGATCGTCAGCGCCGTCAACCGCGCCCACCGCTGAGCCGACCGGCAACGACCCGCACCGCGTCCCCGACGGGCGGACCCGTTGCTGCGGCGGTCACAGCTCGCGCCGCTCGAGGCCGCGTGCGGCGACGAGCAGCAGCAGCGGGATCAGGGCCACCGTGACCCCGGCAGCCCGGAGGTACTCCCGTGCGGGTTCACCCTCGAGCAGGGCCACCACCGAGGTGACCAGGTGGCTGGGCAGCCACGGCTGCACCGGGGGCAGGACGCCCAGGATGGGCAGCAGGATCAGCACCGCGAGGGCGGCGAACACCGTGGGCAGCATGCCCCGGGTGACGGCGCCGGCCGCGGCCAGGACCGCCACGGCGAAGGCGAGGTAGAGGGCGCCGAAGGCGGTCCCGATCACCATGGGCCCGGCGGGCAACCCGCCGAGCAGGACCGTGGTGAGGAGCCACGCCACCGCGGTCCCAGCCAGCAAGGCGAGCACCACGGTCGCGGTCACGATCACGTAGCGGGGCCACAGCAGGGCGGCCGGGTGCGACACGCGGGTCCGGAGGAAGGCAGCCACCTCGGGCCGGGCATCGATGGCCAGGGCGCTGGCAGCCACGATCACCACCGCCAGGAGTCCGAGCTGCGTCGTGTTCGACACGAACTGCAGGACGCCATCCACGGGCCGCGGGTCGGGGAGCACGATCTCGACCCCGCCTGCGAAGTTGGCGACGATCTCGTTGAGGTAGCGCGCGGTGACGGGCCCGAGCGCCCCGAACAGCGCGTAGACCCCGACGACGATCGTCCAGCGGTGGGTCCGGACCATCCGGAGGAGCTCGAGGCGCCACAGGCTCATCTCGTCAGCTCCAGGAACGCCGTCTCGAGGTCGGTCGCCGGGTTGCACGACACCAGCGCCAAGCCGTGGTCGGCGACCAGGCGTGGTAGCGCCTGCTCGGCCAGGGGGGCGTCGTCGGTGACCAGGCGCACCCGACCGGGCGCGAGCTCCTCCACCGTC
>SLQK01000005.1 GCA_007131525.1 Nitriliruptoraceae bacterium
CAGCAGCAGGAAGCCGAGGGCCGTCGCGGCCACCCCGAGCTCCAGCCACCCGAAGCCGACCAGCGGATCACGGATGGCGCCGGCGCGCCCACCCCACCACCAGCCCCCGATCGCGAGACCGGCGAAGAAGATCGCGATGGTGATCGCCGCCGCCTGCGCGGTCGAACCGAACAGCAGCCCGAGCTCGCGCGCCCACAGCACCTGGTAGATCAGCGCCGCTGCACCGGAGGTGAGGAACAGCAGCAGGAGAACCCCGGAGCCGGCCCGCCCGGAGCCGCCCCCCGTGCGCGCACGGGCGGGCACCGACCGTGCCCCCGCCACCTCGGTGTCGCCCGCCATCACCACCCTGACCCGGTTGCTGTTCTCGGAGTAGTTCTCGTTCTCGGGCGAGCAGGGTACGCGGCCGCGCCGCCGGTGACCCCGCCCCCGACCGCCGCCGACCGCCCTGGACCGCCGCCGACCGGCGGCTACCGTGGACGGGCGAGGTGGTCGCTGACCGCAGGGCGGAGGGTGACGGGATGGCGTTGGACGAGGACATCCGTGCGTTCGCGACCGGCGGGAACTTCGCGGCGCTGACCACCCTGTTCGCCGACGGGAGCCCCCAGACCCAGGTCATGTGGGTCGACGCCGACGACGAGCACATCCTGATCAACACCGAGGTCCACCGGGCCAAGTTCCGCAACGTGGAACGCGACCCCCGGGTGACCGTGACCATCTGGCAGCACGACGACCCGTACCGCTACGTCGAGGTCCGCGGCGAGGTGACCGACCTCGTGCGTGGTGCCGCCGCCCGGGACCACATCGACCGCTGCGCGCAGCGCTACTTCGGCCGCCCCTACCCCGCCGAGCAGATCA
The DNA here is from genome assembly GCA_007131525.1 of Nitriliruptoraceae bacterium. GTDB lineage: Bacteria > Actinomycetota > Nitriliruptoria > Nitriliruptorales > Nitriliruptoraceae > T1Sed10-7. Next base: position 856 of record SLQK01000005.1, read on the forward strand.
CCTCGGAACGGGTGATCCTTCGGATCACGCCCACCCGGGTCCTCCGCCGCGGCGTGTAGCCCGTCGCCCCTCGGTCACCGAGGTGGTGGTGGGGGCGCAGGCGGGGCCGGGGCGCGCCCAGGGTCCTGCTGCTGAAGCTCCGGGTCGTCACCACCGGGACCATCCCCACCATCTCGACGCAGCAGCAGGGCCGCCCCCGCGACGATCAACACGCCAGGCACCAGGTAGCGCCCGAGGCGCGGCAACCCCGTGACCGATCCGATGCTGCTGAGCAGCAGCACGCCACCGGGGATGAAGGGCCACCACCACCCGGGGCGTCCCGGTGCGACGAGCTGGTCGACCACGGCGATCGCGACGAAGCCGAGTCCGAGCCCGAGGACCACGATGTCACCCCGGACCCCGAGCGACTGGAGCACCAGGCCCGTGCCGAGCCCGGTCAGGATCCCGCCGGGGATCAGGAAGCCGTAGTTGCGCGTCATCGCGTAGGCGACCAGGAACGCCGCCCCGATGAAGCCGATGACGACCTCACCCCCGATGTCGGTGGTGGCCGCCAGCAGCAGGACCCCTCCCAGGCCGATCAGCAGCAGCCCGAGCACACGGTTGGTCGCCATCGTCGTCACACCTCGCGTCGGCATCAGCGCCCCCGCGCAGCCGGACGCCGTCGTTCGCTCGTCGACCGGCCGCCGTACCGGGGCCGTGGTGACCGACACTGCCGGAGCGCTACCCGGGTGTCCAGGGCACTCCGCCCCGGGCGGGACCGCCCTTCGTAGCCTCACGGCCGGGTCATGACGCTCGTCTCTACCGCCGGAGCCCTCGACCGCCGAGGCTGGGCCGACATCCCCAGACCGCGACCTTCGACAGCGCCCCATGGCCAGCACACGCCGACTCCTGGCGGCAGCGCTCGCCGTGACGCTGCTGGTGGTGGCGTGCGGCGAGCGGGACGGCCCCCCGACGGCGGTCGATGACACCGAGGTGGAGCAGGACCCCACCGCGGAACCGGGCGAGGACCCGACGCCGCCACCCGTCCCCCGGGAACCCGACCCTGCGCCGGGAGATCCCCCACCGCCACCGCCCGCACCGGCCCCCGACCCGACGGCGGAACGCGACGAGCTTCGCGCCGTGTGGGTCCACCTGTTCGACGGCAGCCTCAAGACCCGCACCGGCATCGCCCATCTGGTCGACGAACTGGTCGCCGCCGACGCCACGGCCGTGATCGCCCAGGTCGCCCGCCGTCACGACGCCTACTACCGCTCCGAGGTGCTGCCGGCGACCGCCGACCCCGACCTCGAACCCGGGCTCGACGTCATCGACGAGCTGACCCGAGCGGCCCAGGGGGCTGGGCTCGAGGTCCACGCCTGGGTCTCCGTCGCCCCGACCTGGCACGCGGTGTACGACGCGCTCCCGGCACCGCCTGGCTGGGTGCCGGCGGAGCACGGCCGTCGGGCGCCGGAGACGGACCGGTGGGTGTCACGCACCCGGGACGGCGAGTGGACGGAGTACCTCGACCCGGCCCTGCCAGAGGTCCGTGACCACCTCGCCGCCATCGTGACCGAGCTGGCGACCACCACCGCGGTCGACGGCATCCACCTCGACTACGTCCGCTACGAGCATGACCGCAGCGGCTACCACCCGGCGGCCCTGGCCCGCTACCGGTCGGAGACGGGGGCGACGGGGACCCCGGCGGTCGACGACCCCCGCTGGTCCCAGTGGCGCCGCGACCAGACCCGGGGACTGCTCGACCACGCCAGTGCGGCGCTGGACGCCACCGGCCGGGACGTGGAGCTGTCAGCAGCGGTGATCACCTGGGGAGCAGGCCCGGGCGAGGCCGGCGGGTTCGAGGCCACCCGGACCGCGACCGAGGCCCTGCAGGACTGGCCCGCGTGGGTCCGCGATGGCGCGCTCGACACGGTGCTGCCCATGAACTACTTCCGCGCCCACGTTCCCGAGCAGGCCGCCTGGTTCGAGGACTGGCTCGCCTTCGAAGCCGGGCTGGCGACCGATCACCCGACGCGGGTCGTTCCCGGCATCGGAGGCTGGCTGAACGAGCCGGCGGGCACGCTGGAGCAGCTCGGCGCGGCGCGGGAGGCGGCCGACGGTGTGGCGCTCTACTCCTACCAGCAGCCGGCCGAGGGCTCAGCGATCGACCCGCAGACTCCGGGTCGCAGGCCCTTCTGGCGTGAGCTCGCGGCCAGCGACTGGGGCACCGAGCCCCGCGGGTGAGGTCCGTCGGTGCTGTGCGGCTCCCAGCCGGGGCGACCGGGCTCCACGGCTCCGGCCACCGGTCGCGCAGGTCAGCCGCGACATCCCCAGCGGCCGGCGGCGAGCAGCGTCCGCCTCAGGGGTCGAGGGCCGCCGCGAGCTCCGCGCGGTGCTCGGGCCCCGGCTCGCCGGTCGCGTGGAAGGACACGGTGCCCTCGCGGTCAACGACCATCGCGCGGACCTCGTCACCGGCGCCGAGACCACAGCGCCGTCGGTAGCGCTCCGGGTCGGTGTAGACGGTGACGGTGCGAGCCAGCACCTCGGGGTCGCCGATGCCGGAGGCCATGCCACCGTCGATCAGCCGGCGTGCCGGCAGGTAGCGACGACCGAGGACCGGGACCTCGATCACCGCGGCCGGCAGGGGGAGGGACGCGCCGAGCGGCGTCGGTGCCGCACCGACCGTCGTGGCGAGGGCGATCCAGCGATCGACGCAGGCCTGCTGCGGTTGCCGGAAGGCCAGCACGACCAGGGTCCGCTCGGCGGGGAGGTCCCGCGGGAGCTGGTAGGTGGTGCCGTCCAACGCCCGCCCCGTCGTCGAGGCCAGCTGGATGTCGGGCACGACGCTCGCTCCTGGCCACGGGGCTC
>SLQK01000349.1 GCA_007131525.1 Nitriliruptoraceae bacterium
ACGATCACCGCCGCCAGGCCGGGACGGATGCCGTGCTCGGCGGTGAGCCGGGCGACGTCGTCGGCGATGCGGGCGCGGACCTCGGTGGCCAGGGCCTTGCCGTCAAGGATGCGAGCGGACACCTCGGTGACCTCCTGCGGGGCGTCGGGGGCGGGGAGAAAGGGGCGGAAACGGTCAGTGGCGGAAGTGGCGTCGGCCGGTGAACACCATCGCGATGCCGTGCTCGTCGGCGGCGGCGATCACCTCGTCGTCGCGCACCGAGCCGCCGGGCTGCACGATGGCCCGCACCCCCGCCGCTGCGGCGGCGTCGGGCCCGTCGCGGAAGGGGAAGAAGGCGTCGCTGGCCAGCACGGCGCCGACGTGACGCTCGCCGGAGCGCTCGACCGCGAGCCGCACGCTGTCCACCCGGCTCATCTGCCCGGCCCCCACGCCGACGACCTGCCCGCCGCTGGCGAGCACGATGGCGTTGGACTTGGTGTGCTTGGCAGCGATCCAGGCGAAACGCAGGTCGGCGAGGGTGAGCTCGTCGGGCTGGGTGCGGGTGACGACCTGCCAGTCGGACCAGGGCTCCTCCGCGGTGTCCGCGTCCTGCAGCAGCAGGCCACCGGCGACCGACCGCAGCTGCCGCGCGGGCCCGGGACGCGCCGCCTCGGGCACCCGCAGGATCCTGAGGTTCTTCTTGGCCTGGAGCAGCTCGAGGGCGTCGTCGTCGTAGCCCGGCGCGATCACCACCTCGGTGAACACCTCGGTGATGCGCGCCGCGGTGGCGGCGTCGATCACCCGGTTGCTGGCCACGATCCCACCGAAGGCGCTGACCGGGTCCCCCTCCAGCGCGCGGATGTACGCGGTCTCCAGGTCGTCGGCCACGGCGTAGCCGGCCGGGTTGGTGTGCTTGATGATGGCGACGCACGGCTCCTCGAGCTCGACGGCCATCCCCCACGCCGCGTCGGTGTCGAGCAGGTTGTTGTAGGACAGCTCCTTGCCGTGGAGCTGCTCGGCGGCGGCGATCCCGCCAGCGTCGGGTAGGGCGTAGAAGGCGGCGCGCTGGTGGGGGTTCTCGCCGTAGCGCAGCTCCTGTCGGACCGGAACGGCGAGGTGGAGCTGGGCCGGCACGTCGTGGTCACGCTGGAACCAGTCGGCGACGGCGGCGTCGTAGGCGGCGGTGTGCTGGAACGCCCGGGCCGCCAGGCGGCGACGCAGGGGCTCGCTCAGCCCACCGGTCTGGGTCAGCTCGTCGAGCACGGCCGGGTAGTCCGCTGGGTCGACCAGCACGCCGACCGACCCGTGGTTCTTGGCGGCGGCACGCACCATCGTCGGGCCACCGATGTCGATCATCTCGATCACGTCGGCGTCGGGCGCCCCGGAGCTGACGGTGTCCGCGAAGGGGTAGAGGTTGACGACCACCAGGTCGATGGCCTCCAGCTGCAGCTCGGCCAGCTCGGCGACGTGCGCGGGGTCGGTGCGGTCGGCGAGGATCCCGGCGTGGACCGCCGGGTGGAGGGTCTTGACCCGGCCGTCGAGGCACTCGGGGAAGCCGGTCACCTCGGCCACCTCGGTGACGGGGACCCCGGCCTCGCGGAGCACGCCGGCGGTGGAGCCGGTGGAGAGCAGCTCGACCCCGAGCTCGTGCAGGGCCCGGCCGAGCTCCGCGACCCCGGTCTTGTCGAAGCAGCTGACCAGGGCGCGGGCGACGGGGGTGGTCTCGGGCGGGGTCACGGGTGCTCCTCCGATCCGGGGGCAGGTTCGGGGCCGGGGCCGCGGCCGGGGGTGGGCTCGCGGTCGTGGTCGCGGTCGTTCGCAGGGTCGGCCGGCAGGATGCGGACCCGGCGGCCCTCGATCCTGACCCGATCGTGGCACAGCAGCGCGACGCAGGCCGGCAGCAGCCGGTGCTCGACGGCCTTGATGCGGTCGTGGAGTGTCTCCTCGGTGTCGCCGTCGAGGACCGGGACCGCCTCCTGGGCGAGGATCGGGCCGTGGTCGACCTCCTCGTCGACGAGGTGGACGGTGCAGCCGGTGACGGCGACGCCGTGGTCCAGGGCCTCCCGCACGGCGTGGGCGCCGCGGAAGGCGGGCAGCAGCGACGGGTGGGTGTTGACCACCCGGTCCGGCCACCGGGCCAGGAACCGGCCCGACAGGATCCGCATGAAGCCGGCGAGCACCACCACCTCGACGTCGTGCTCGGCGAGACGACCCGCCAACCGGTCCTCCCACGCGGCCCGGTCGGCCCCACGCTCGAGCACCTCGACCACGGTCGGGATACCGGCGGCCCGGGCGGAGTGCAGGCCCCCCGCGTCGCTGCGGTCGGTCCCGACGACGACCACCTCGCCGCCGAAGCGCGGATCGGCAGCGATCGCCTCCAGCAGCGCACGCAGGTTCGAGCCACCGCCGGAGATGAGCACGGCCAGACGGGTGGCGCGGGCAGGGCGGGCCATACAGCTCCCTCGGCCAGCGGGCTGGAGATCGGACGTCGGCGCGGCGGGGAGCCTAGCGAGACGCGGCCACGGCCCACCCGCGGACCCTGCCGCCCGGCAGCGGACGGTGTCCCGGCAGCCGCTCTCGGGTGTCGCGAGAGCAGCGCGACGGTTAGGCTTGGGAGCCGTCGTGGACGGCACCGGCTCCGTCCCGCTCCCGTGCCGCCCCCACCGTGCCGTCCCGAGGTCCGCCGTGTCCCGCTCTCCTGCGCTCCGCCGTGGCCCCGTGGCCTCCGCGCTGGCGCTCGTCCTGGTCATCGCCTTCGCTGCGACGGCGGTCGCGAACCCCACGAGCTCCGAGGTCCGCAGCGACCTCCAGGCCGCCGAGGACCGCTACGACGAGATCGACCAGCAACGCGGCCAGGCCCAGAACGCCTACAACGACGCCCTGGAGGAGCTCGAGTACGCCGAGGCCACCCTGGTAGCCCTGCAGCGCGACCTCGACGAGCTCCGGGCGGAGGCCGACGAGCTGGCGGTCAGCGTCGGCGACCACGTCCGCCTCCTGCACAAGGTCGGCCCTGGTGTCGAGCTCTCCACCCTGGTCTCCGACGACCCCGCCGACCTGGGCCTGCGCTCCACCACGCTCCGCCACATCCTCGACCGGCAGACCAGCGACCTCGAGCAGCTCACCGCGACCAACACCGCCATCGCCGCCGCCGAGGTCCGCCAGGCCGAGACCGTCGCGCTGGCCGAGGAGGTCACGGTCGAGCTCGAGGAGCGCAACGCCGAGCTGCAGCGGTTGTTCGAGACCACCGCCGACGAGGTCGCCGAGCTCGAGGAACTGCTCGAGCTGACGGTCCAGCGCGAGGAGGAGGAGGCCGCCCGGCAGCGCGAGCTGGAGCGTCAACGCGAGCTCGCCCGCCAGCAGGCGACCACCTCGACGCCATCGGCGGCGGCCACCGGTCCCGCACCCTCGACCCGGTCGTCGCTGGGCGGCGCCGTGCAGGTCGCCCTCGCGCAGGTCGGCAAGCCCTACGCCTGGGGCGGCTCCGGGCCGAACTCCTTCGACTGCTCGGGGCTGGTGACCTACGCCTACCGGTCGGCCGGCATCAGCCACCTTCCCCGGTCGTCCGCGGCGATGTACAGCGCGACGACCCGGATCTCCCGCTCGGACCTGCGGCCCGGCGACCTCGTCTTCTACCACTCGCCGGTCAGCCACGTCGCCATCTACATCGGCAACGGTCAGGTCGTCGAGGCACCGAACAGCGGCAACAACGTGCGGGTCC
>SLQK01000022.1 GCA_007131525.1 Nitriliruptoraceae bacterium
GATGCGGCGCCGCTGGCCGAGCAGGTGCTGCTGTCCACCCGGCACGGCGTCCACGTGATCCCCAAGTACGCCTTCGGCAAGCCCGTCGATCAGCTGTCGTCACCGCTGACGGCCCTGCTGCCCTTCCCCGTCGAACGCGCCCTGTACGAGCTGCTGGTCCGCGCCGCGGTCGGCCGACCCCAGGACCGGGGCCTGCCCAAGCCCGACCACCGCCTGCTCGGGGCGCACCCCACCGTGTCCTCCCAGCTCTACGACCTGGTCGGCCACGGCGACATCGAGGTGGTCGGCGACGTCGAGGCGCTGGAGGACGACAAGGTCCGGTTCGTGGACGGACGCGTCGAGGCCGTGGACGTGGTGGTCTACGCCACGGGCTACCAGGTCAGCCTGCCCTTCCTCGACCCCGAGGTGCTGGAGGTCAGGAACAACGAGCTGCCCCTCTACCAGCGGGTGGTCGCGCCCGAGCGTCCCGGGCTCTACCTGCTCGGGTTCGTCCAGACCGTCGGGGCCAACATCGCGCTCATGGAACACCAGGCCGAGTGGGTCGGCGACCTGCTCACCGGCGAGGCGGTGCTGCCGAGCGTGGCGGAGATGCGCGACTGGATCGATCGGGACCGGGCGGCGATGGCCCGGCGCTACCTGCGCTCGGAGCGGCACACGATGCAGGTCGACTACTGGCGCTACATCCGGGCGATCGAGCAGGAGCGGCAGCGCAAGGGCCAGGCTGGCCTACGCATCCCTCCCCGGCTCGGTGACGCCGTCGCCGTCCCCCGGGCCGTCAGCGGCCGAGCGTCGGCGCTGGTGCGTCGCGTCTCCGAGCGCGCGGCCGACCGGGTCGGCCGGCTCGGCCGGTGAGCGCCATCGACGGCACGGCCGGGCCCGCTGCCACCGGCCCCCGCCCGACCGGGCCGGTGCTGATCACCGGCGCCAACGGCTTCATCGGACGTGCGCTGGCGACCCACCTGACCGGCCTCGGCGTCGAGGTCCGGGGGGTCGATGTCGCGGCCGACCCCGGCCGGGGTGTCCACCAGGGCAGCACGACCGACCCGGCACCCTGGGCGCACCTGCTGGCGGGTGTCGACGCGGTGGTCCACACCGCTGCCATCGTCTCCAACGTCGTCCCCCTGGCGCGCATGCAGGCGGTCAACGTCGACGGCACGGCCCGGGTGCTCGCGGCCGCCCGGTCCGCCGGCGTGCGCCGGTTCGTGCACCTCTCCTCGATCGTGGTCCACGGTTTCGACCTGCCCTCCTGGGTCGACGAGTCCCGCCCGATGCGCCCCAACGGTGACGCCTACGTCGACACCAAGGTGGCCAGCGAGCGCCTGGTGCTGGCAGCCGGCACGGGCGGCGACATCGAGGTGGTGGTGCTGCGACCCGGTGACGTCTACGGCCCGGGCTCGCGACCCTGGGTGGTGCTGCCGCTGACCTACCTGCGCTCCCGGCAGGCGGTGCTGCCGGCCGGGGGGCGCGGGATCCTCAGCCACGTCCACATCGACAGCCTCGTGGACGGCATCACCCGCGCGATCACCACCCCGGCCGCCGCCGGCGGCGTGTTCCACCTCACCGACGGCCGGGCGACCACCTGCGCGGAGTACTTCGGGCGGCTCGGCGCCATGGTCGGCACCCGGCCGCTGCTGCTGCCCACGCCCGTCGCGACGGGTGCGGCCGTCCTGGTCGGTGGCCTGCAGCGCAGGCTCGGGCGGCCCAACGAGCTCGGCGCCGCCTCGATGCGGCTGCTGGCCCGCACCGGCAGCTACCGCATCGACCGGGCCAGGGAGGTCCTCGGCTACGAGCCCCGCATCGACCTCGACACCGGCATGGCCGGGGTCCAGCGCTGGGCCGCGACGCAGGGCCTGCTCGGATCCCGCCGTGCCACGGTCGCCGTCGGCACCGCACCGGGAGGCTGAGGGTGCGCGCCGTCGTCGCCGAGACCACCGTGCCCCGCTACCTGTGGACCTCCACCGCGGGCCGCGTCCGCTCCGATGCGGGGTGGCGCCGTGGCGGGCTGTTCCGGCTGGCCGAGGACCTGCCCGCCCCCGCCCTGCCGGGGCCCCGGTGGGTCCGGCTGCGGACCGAGCTGGCGGGCATCTGCGGGAGCGACGTCGGTCTCGCCCACGCCCGGATCTCGCTGGTGCTGAACGCCTTCTACACCGCCGCCCGCATCGTTCCCGGCCACGAGGTCGTCGCCGTGGTGGACGCGGTCGGTGCCGAGGTGGACGACCTGGCCGTCGGTGACCGGGTCGCCCTCGACCCGGTGCTGTCCTGCGTGCACCGGGGCTTCGACCCGGTCTGCGGCAGCTGCGCCCGCGGCCTGCCCCACGCCTGTGAACGCTTCGACCTGCCGGGCGAGACCGGCTGCGCAGCTCCGACCCAGGGGTTCGATGCGGCGGTGGGTGGGGGCTTCGGGCAGGTGCTGGTGGCCCACCGCTCCCAGTGCCTACCCATCGGGGACCTGGCCTCCACCCGCGCCGTGCTCACCGAACCGCTGGCGGTGGCGCTGCACGCCGCCCTGCGCTGGCAGCGGGACGGCGACCGGGCGGTGGTGATCGGACCGGGCACCATCGGCCTGCTGGTGACCGCCGCCCTGCGCCGACTGCACCCCGATCTGGACGTGGCGGTGGTGTCCCCGGACAGCTTCGGCAGCCAGCGGGCCCAGATGGTCGGCGCGAGCCGGGTCCTGCCGACCGGCCCGGCGGCGGTCCACACGCTGGCCGAGCAGGACGGCGGCCGGGTGCTCACCGCCAAGCGCACCCCGCTGCCCCTGCTCGAACGGGGCGTGGACGCGGTGTTCGACTGCGTGGGCTACCCCGACACCATCGACCTCGCCCTGCACCTGCTGCGGCCGGGCGGCACGCTGGTGCTGGTGGGCGCCGCACGCCGGCAGCAGGTCGACTGGTCGTTGGTGTGGAACCGGGAGCTGACGATCCGGGGCACGATCAACGGTGGGCCCGAACCGAGCCTGGGTGGGCGTCGCTCCGCCGAGCACGCCGTCGACTGGCTCGCGGACCCGGACCTCCCGGTCGACGGGCTGGTGACCCACCTCGCCCCCCTGGACCGCTGGCAGGACGCCCTGGCGGTGGCCTCGGCCGGCCCCCGGGCCCGGGCGGGCAAGGTGGTGCTGCAGCCCGACCCCGAGGTGCCACTGGTCGGGCCGGTTGCCGCCCTGCGACCCCGGCGTTGACCGGGCCGATCACGGCCGGGGCACGGCGTCGTAGGCCCGGAACCGCCGGTCGAGGTGGTGCTCGGTGAAGGCCCGGGCGTAGGAGGCGGCCGTCGCCCGCGCGACCGGCTGCTCGCGGGCCAGCCCCGGCAGCGCGGTCCACTCCCCCGGACGGGCCAGCAGCGCGACGGCGTCGATCACCGCCCGGTCCACCGCCCGGGTCCCGGTCGGGGCGCAGTCGGCACACAGCGCACCGCCGGCCTTCACGCTGAGGAACACGTGCGCACCCGGGGTCCGGCACACCGCGCAGGCCTCGGTGAAGACGTGGAAGCCGACGGCGGACGCCAGCCGCAGCAGGAACGCGTCCACGAAGATGGACGGGTCGTCGGGTTCGGCGTCCAGGGCCTGCAGCCCCGAGCGGAGCAGCAGGAACACCGCGTGGTCCCGTTCGCCCTCCTGGGCCACGTGGTCGACGACCTCGGCCATGAGCGAGGCCGCCGCGGAGGCGCGGTAGTCGGTGCGGATGCGGGCGTGGGGGGCCAGCAGCTCCGCCTGGGTGATGGTGTCGAGGTTCCGACCCTCGTAGAGCTGGAGATCGACGTGGCTGAAGGCCTCGAGCCGCCCGCCGAACCGGCTGCCGGGACGGCGGACACCGCGGGCCACCGCACGGACCTTGCCGCGCCCCTGGGTCAGCAGGTGCAGGATGCGGTCGGTCTCACCGAGCTTGTAGGTCCGGAGCACGATGCCCTGGTCGCGGTAGGTGGCCATCAGCCGGCGACCCGCCGGCGGCGGTCGGGGTGCACGACGGGCCTCACAGCAACGGCCAGGGGTAGGGGTGGCGGACGCTCGGATGGGGGAAGGTCCCCCGCTCGAGCAGCACGACGGCGCGGTCCTCGAGGGCCAGGACCTCCTCCTCGGTCAGCAGGGTCGCGAGCCGGGCCGCGAGCGTCCCCGCCAGCGCCTCGCGCAGCCGGTCGACGTCGGCCAGCAGCCGCGGCGGCACGGGCTGGCCGGCCAGCTCCCAGGCGACGGTGCGCAGCTTCGGCTCGGTGTGGAAGGTGACCCCGTGGTCGATGAGCCAGACCCGCTCGGGCGGACCGGGGCTGCACAGCACGTGGCCGGCCTTGCGGTCGGCGTTCTCGATCAGCGCGTCGAAGGCCACCATGGCCTCGAGCTGCGCGACCACCTCGGTGTCGCCCTGCTCCAGCAGCGTGAAGTAGTGCTGCTCGAGGTCGTGGACGACGTAGCGCTGGAGGGACCCGACGCCGAAGGGGGCGTCGGTGCGCAGCACCGTGGTGGGGACCTGGTCCCAGCCCAGGGCCGCCGACACGTCGTGGGCCGCGACCTCCCGGCGGTGCAGGGTGCCGTCGGGGAAGTCCCACAGCGGCCGCTCCCCGCGCTGTGGTTTGTAGACGGCCAGGTCCGAGGGCTCGAGGTCCTCGAGCTCGGGTGATCGACCCAGCGCCTCGGCGAGCTCGGTGAGCGACCGGGGATCACGGTCGGTCAACCGGACCAGCAGGGTGGCGTTGGAGGCGTCGCCGAACCGGCCGACGACCTCGATCGGGGCCGTGAGCAGCCGGTCCGCGTCCACGGTCAGCTCGTCCACGTTCAGCGCGACAGCGTCCCGTGCCCGTTGGTCGCGGGACACACGTGCTCGCCGTCGAGCTCGGTCGGTCGCCCGCACAGCTCGCAGGTCGGCCGGCCCTGCTCGACCACCTCGAGGGCGTGGGCGGCGAGCCGTCGGGCCTGGTCGCGGTCGAACCAGACCCGCGCCTCGCGGGGCTCGGGCGCGCTCTCGTCGGTGACCAGCTCGGCCAGCTCCAGGAGGAACCGGTCCTGCTCCGGATCGAAGCCGAGCGACAGCTCCCCCACCCGCCACCGCGCCTCGACGGGTTGCCGCAACGCCATGGCGGCCCGATCCCAGTCGCTGGCTGCGCCGTCATCGAGGCGGGCCAGCAGCTGACCGAGCAGCTCGCCGATGCCGCTGGCCTGGGCCTTCTCCAGCAGGAAGGCGACCCGCCGGGTGTCGTCCTCGGCCTGGAGGAAGAAGGTCCGCTGCCCGGGGACGCCGGTGAACCCGACGGTCACGTGGTGCGGTGTGGCCAGCTCCACGTCCATCATGGGTCGGACCTCCGCGGCAGTGGGGGCCCCGCGGCCCCGGTGTCGTTGATGGTCAGCAGCACGGGCGGACGACCCGTCGGCAGGTGCAGCACCGTGATCGACGCCGGCGAGATGACGAGCCGCTGGAAGGTATCGAGGGGCATCCCGAGGTGGTGGGCGACGACGGCCTTGATCACGTCGGCGTGGGAGACGCCCACGATGGTCTCGCCGGGGTGCTCGCCGGCGAGGGTCTCGGTCGCCTCGACCGCCCGGGCCTGCGCACCGCGGATCGACTCCCCACCGGGGAAGGTCACCCGCGACGGGGTGGCCTGGATCACCGCCCAGAGCTTGCGGCGCCGCAGCTGCCCGAGGGGCTTGTCGGTCCAGTCGCCGTAGTCGACCTCACCCAGGCCGCGCCGGGTCCGGACCCGGAGCTGGTGGGGACGGGCGAGGATCCGTGCGGTCTCCTGGGTGCGTTCCAGTGGGCTGCTGTACACCGCCGCGATCGCCGAGGACGCCAGGCGCGCCGCCGTCGCCTCGGCCTGGGCCACGCCGCCCTCGTCGAGGTGGACGCCCGGGGTCCAGCCACCGAGCCGCTTCCCCGTCGCCGCGGTGGTGGCGTGCCGCACCAGCACGATCGTGCTGCCCTCGTCGCCGGCCACGGTGCCTCCTTCGGAGCTCGGGGTGCCCGCGGGCGCTCACCGTAGCGAGGTTCGATCGCGGGCCCATGGTGGACCGCCGGGGGATCGGACCGGCGGTTGGTCAGCGGTCCCGCTGCGCGACCGGGTGGTCCTCCAGGATCCAGGCGACGGCCGCCTCGGCGTGCAGCCGGGTCGTCGGGTAGTACGCGACGGCGAGGTCGTCGGCGGTGACGAGGAGCTCGATCTCCGTGCACCCGGCGATCACCCCCTGGGCGCCCCGGTCGAGCAGGCCCGCGATGATGCGCAGGTACTCCTGCCTGCTCCGCTCGCTCGTGCGGCCCTGGACCAGCTCCTGGTAGATCACCCGGTCGACCACGTCGCGGTCGGCGGCGGCGGGGACCAGGGCCTCGAGCCCGTGGTCGGCCAGCCGCTCCCGGTAGAAGCCCCCCTCCATCGTGAGACGCGTCCCGAGCAGCCCGACCCGGGTCAGCCCGTCGGCGCGCACGGCCGCAGCGGTGGCGTCGGCGATGTGCAGGAGCGGCACGGTGACCGCCGTCTCGATGGCCCCGGCCACCCGGTGCATGGTGTTGGTGCACAGCAGCAGCCCCTCGGCCCCGGCGACCTCCAGCCGGCGGGCGGCGTCGGCGAGCAGGGCGCCGGCTTCCTCCCACGCCCCCGCCGTCTGCAGCCCCACCACCTCGGCGAAGTCGGCGGACCAGATGAGCAGCGGCGCCGAGTGGGTCCCTCCGAGGCGTGCCGCCACCCCTTCGTTGATGGCCCGGTAGGCCGCCAAGGTGGACGGCCAGGCCATACCGCCGAGCAGGCCGAGGGTGCGCATCACGGGCGACCGTCGGGGGCTGGCTCGTGGCTCGGCGCCGCACCACCCCGCTCGGAGAGCCACCGGGTGATCGGGGCGGGCAGCTCGGCCGGGCGGCCACCCCAGTCGTAGACCACGGCGGCCCCGGCGAGCACGTCGTGCAGCGCCCGCCGCTCCCGGTCGATCAGCATGAGCGCGAACCCGGCACCGAACAGCGCGACGCTGAAGGGCTGCAGCAGGGCGCGCAGGAGCGCGCGCCGGGACCGGATCGGGGCACCGTCCCGGCAGACGACCTTGAGCCCCACCAGCGCCATCATCGGGGTCCGGCCGGACACGCTGACCGTCACCCACCACCACAGCAGGTACCAGGCGGCGAAGGCGATGGCCCACAACGGACCCGCCCGCTCGGTGGTGTCGAAGGCGATGCCGGCCGAGACCGCCAGCAACCACGAGATCGTGACCGTGGCCGCGGTGAAGGCCGCCGCCGAGGCCACCACGTCACCGGCGAAGGCGAGGATGCGGCTCGCGGGTCCGGCGTAGTAGCCGCTGACCTCGGCCCTGGCCCGGGTGCGGGAGCCGGAGAGGCGCGGGTCCTGGACCACGCCCTCCCGGTTGGTCAGCAGCAGGGGCGGTCCCGGCGCCAGGGCGCCCGGGTCGCGCCGCAGGAGCCGCTGGAGGAGCCGGATCAGCCCGACGTCCACCGCGACCAGCTGGCGGCGGGCCAGGTCCAGGGCGGTGTTGGCCGCCTGGCCGGTGCTCTCGGCGATCAGCTCGGGGACCCCGGCGCGCCGCACCAGGTCCTCGACGTCGACCTCGGCGAGCGCGGCATCGAGATCGACCCGTGCCACCGCGGCGTCCAGGTCGACGCGGCGGAGCTGCGCGTCCAGATCGATGCGGGAGGCGACCGCATCCACGTCGACGCGGGCCAGCAGCCGGTCGACATCCGCGCGGTCCAGCAACCGGTCCACCCCGACGCGGTCGAGCAGCCGGTCCACGTCCACCCGGTCCAGCACCCGGTCCACGTCCACCCGGTCCAGCAGCCCGTCGACGTCCACCCGCTCGAGCAACCCGTCGACGTCCACCCGTGCGAGCAGCTGGTTCACGTCCACCCGGGCGAGCAGGGCCTCGATGTCGATCCGCGCCACCAACGCGTCCACGTCGACGCGGCGGACGATCGCGTCGACATCGACCTCCTCGATGACCCGGTTGCTGACCGAGCCGGTGAGGCTGCCCAGCCGCCGCCGCCCGCCGCGACCCGGGCCCGACGGCTTCGCCTCAGCGGCGAGGAGCAGCAGGACCAGCAGGAGGAACGAACGGGACGACACGTCGACTCCGGTGCGGATGCGCGACGAACGCTAATGGGTGTGCAGTCCGGGAGCCGGCAAGGTCGACAGCCGCAGCACCACCTCGGTGCCCCGCGCAGCTGAGGTCACGCCCAGCTCGGCGCCCGCGCTGCGGGCCAGGGTGAGACCCCGACCCCGGAGCGCCGCCGGCGAGGGGACCTCGGTCGGGCACCGTCGCGGCCAGCCGCCCCCCAGCGCCTGGTCGGTGACCCGGACCGTGACCACGCCCCGCTCGGCCCCGGTCACCTCCACCTCGATCGGCCGCGAAGGGTCGCCGAGATGGCCGTGCTCGAGGGCGTTGGCCAGCAGCTCGTGGACGGCGAGCTCGATCGCCGCGGCCCGATCGGGGGGCACACCACGGTCCATCACAGCAGCCGTCACCCGCGCCGCTGCGGGACGCAGCGCCGGGGCTCCCCCACGGACCCGCAGTCGCAGCGCCGGGGTGGGCTCGGTCACAGCGATGGACGTTCCCCGTCTCGGCGGTGCCGCCAGCCTACGCACCGCCCGGGCCCCCACGAGGGCGTCCCGGTGAGTAGCGTCGCGGTCGGACCGAGCCTGCCATCGACCGGCCGTGAGGAGGATGCGCGTGGAGCAGCCGCGACCGACCGACCACGAGCGCCGTCTGCTCCTCCCGGCGTCGCTGTTCGGGATGGCTGCCATCCTCGCGCTGCCGCTCAGCGCCACCCCGGCCGGCGGGATCGTCCCGGTGCTGGTGTTCGCGACCCCGATCACGCTGGTGCTGGTCGGGATGCTGCACCACCACCGGGGGGCCATCATCGCGGGGGCGGTGCTGGCGCTGGTGCTGCTGGTGCTCGCGATGGCGGCCGTCAGCGGCGTTGAGACCGGCCTGCTCGCCAACCTGGCCCCGCTGGTGCTGCTCGTCGGGCCGGTGGTCGCGGTCATCGCCGTCGGCCGCCCGCTGCGCGAGGTCGACGTGGTGGCCGCCGCGGGCTTCCTGATCAGCGCGACCATCGCGGTCATCGCCGGCTTCGCCGCGGCGCAGACGCCTGGGGCCGCCGGCCTCGTGCTCGGGGTGGGGCTGCTCGGCTTCACCATCGTCGCCGCCCGCATCGGCCGCCGGGACCCCGCCGGCCGGGGCTGAGGCGCCGGACCACTGGCATCTGTGGGTCACCTGCCCTAGGGTCGATGCCCACGACGGCCCCGGCGGGCCGCCGATGTGGCGCCACCGGCCCGCAGGGCCACCCCGAAGCGGGGTCCGTGGCGCCCCTGTGCTGCGCGACCGCGTGGTCCCCCGCTGGTGGCTGAGGACACGGAGGGCGCTGCGCATGTCGACACTCGACCGGGCACGGGACCACATCCATCCGGTGGTGTTCCCGGTCGCCGTGATCGTGATCCTGGGCTTCGTGATCTGGGGATCCCTGGCGCCGGACAGCGCAGGCGAGATCCTGAGCAACGTGCGGGTCTGGATCACCGAGACCCTCGGCTGGTTCTTCATCGCCTCGGTGGCCGCCTTCCTGGTGTTCCTCGGCTACCTCGTCATCGGGCGGTACGCGAAGGTCCGGCTCGGACCCGATGACTCCCGGCCCGACTACAGCTACACGACCTGGTTCGCGATGCTGTTCAGTGCCGGCATGGGCATCGGCCTGGTGTTCTGGGGTGTGGCCGAGCCGATCTACCACTTCATCGACGCCCCGCGCACCGAGGGTGGGACGGATGCGGCGGCGCTGGATGCGATGGTGCTGACCTTCCACCACTGGGGCCTCGGGGCCTGGTCGGTGTACGCGGTCCTCGGGCTCTCGCTTGCCTACTTCGGCTACCGCCACGACCTGCCGATGACGATCCGTTCCGCCCTCTACCCCTTGATCGGTGACCGGATCCACGGCTGGCAGGGCAACCTCGTCGATGTGCTGGCGATCTTCGGGACGATGTTCGGGATCGCCACCTCGCTGGGGCTCGGGGTTGCCCAGATCAACGCCGGCCTGAACGCCGCCTTCGACGTCCCCATCGGCACCGGCGTGCAGGTCGCCCTGATCGCGATCATCACCGTGGCGGCGACGATCTCGGTGGTCACCGGCCTCGACAAGGGCATCCGGCGGCTGTCCGAGCTCAACATCACCCTCGCGGGGTTGCTGCTGCTGTTCGTGGCCGTCACCGGCCCGACGGTGCTGCTGCTCAGCGCCTACGTCGAGAACCTCGGCAACTACGTCGCCAACTTCGTGGGGCTGATGTTCTGGTCGGGCAGCTACTCCGAGGCCGACGCGGGCTGGTTGTCGGCCTGGACGATCTTCTACTGGGCCTGGTGGATCTCCTGGGCGCCCTTCGTCGGCAGCTTCATCGCCCGCATCTCCCGTGGCCGCACGATCCGGGAGTTCATCCTCGGTGTGCTGCTCGTGCCGGCGCTGGTGTCCTTCCTGTGGTTCACCGTGATGGGCAACACCGCGATCCTGTTCCAGCAGGACGGGACCGCGGACATCTACGGGGCGATCGAGGCCGCCGGGTGGGACGAGTCGGTGGCGATGTTCGCCATGCTCGATGTGCTCCCGCTGTCGCTGCTGACCACGGTGGTCACCATCTTCGTCATCACGGTGTTCTTCATCACCAGCTCCGACTCGGGGTCCTTCGTGATCGACATGATCGCCTCGGGTGGGGACCTGAACCCACCGGTGGCGATGCGGGTGTTCTGGGCGCTGTCGGAGGGTGCGGTCGCCGCGGTGCTCCTACTGGCCGGCGGTCTCAGTGCCCTGCAGGCCGGCGCGATCGCCACCGGCCTGCCCTTCACCGCCGTGCTGCTGATCGTCATGCTCGGGATCTTCAAGGGACTCAGGAGCGAACGCGACGGTCTCACGCTCAAGGAGGTCGCCGCGGGGCCGCTGTTCGAAGGTGAGGGGGAGACCGAGGTGCTCACGCAGCGGCCGCGACCTGCCCCACCCACCGACGGCGGCTCGGACGCGCCGGCCGGTCAGGCCTGATCCGCTCCCCACGACGCAGCTGCGGAGGACGACATGACGATGAACCGGATCCTGGTCGGGGTCGACACCTCGGACTCCTCGATCATGGCGCTGCACCGGGCCGCCGAGGAGGCGCGGATGCGTGCGGCGGTCCTCGAGGTGGTCTACGCCTTCAGCCCGCCGGAGCAGGTCACGGCCTTCCCGGTGCCGCCGGAGAAGGGACGGGACCGCGCCACCGACGTCGAGCAGGCCCGGCAGGAGTACTCGGACAAGCTGGGCCGGTGGCTGGAGGAGGTCGATGTCGATCTCAGCGGCCTGGAGGTCGAGTGGTCGGTGCTGGCGGACCGGCGCCCCTCGCGGGCGCTGGTCGAGCGCTCCCGGGACGCCGACCTGGTCGTGGTCGGCTCCCGCGGGCGGGGCGGGTTCCGCGGCCTGAAGCTCGGGTCGGTGTCGGAGCAGGTCACCCGCCACGCCTTCGCGCCGGTCCTGGTCGTGCGCGAGAGCACCCGGGAGTGAGCTGACAGAGGGCCCGCGCCGCCGACCGGTGGCGCGGCCTCCCTCCCACGGCGCAGCCGGGACAGCTCGTCCGCGCGCGCCAGGGCCTCCGAACCGCGGCGAGGCGAGGCGAGGAGGCGGGTGTGCGCACGGTCTGGGTGTGGGGCGACCAGCTCAACGTCGATCTCGCGCACCTGCGGGGCACCACCCCCGACGACACCCGGGTGCTCATGATCGTCAGCACGGCCAAGCTGACCGAGCGCCGCTGGCACGTCCAGAAGGCCCACCTGGTCGTCTCCGCGATGCGCCACTTCGCCGCCGAGCTCACCGACCGCGGCTACGAGGTGGACCTGCGCCGGGCCGACAGCCTGCGTGCCGGGTTCAGCGCCCACCTCGCCGAGTACGCGCCGACCGCGGTGCGAGCCATGGAGCCCGCCAGCCTGCCCGGCCGCCGACTGCTCGACGACCTCGACGTCGAGGTGGTGGACAACGACCATTTCCTGTGCCACTGGCGCGACTTCGACGCCTGGGCCGGCGACCGTGCGCGGGTCAGGATGGAGGACTTCTACCGCTGGCGCCGGCGGACGACCGGTGTGCTGATGGACGGCGAGGAGCCGGTGGGCGGCCGGTGGAACTACGACCACGAGAACCGCGAGCCCCCCACCACCGACCTGGCCGCCACCGCGCCGACGCCGGTGCGCTCGGAGCTCGACGAGCTCGATCGTGACACCCTGGAGCGCTGGCTACCCGACGGGTTGGACGGCGCCCCGCCCGATGGCACCTGGGCGACCACCCGCCGGCGCGCGCTGGCACGGCTGCGGCACTTCGTGGAGCATGCCCTCCCCGGCTTCGGTGACCACCAGGACGCGATGGTGACCGGCGCCTGGTCGCTCAACCACTCCCTGCTCTCCCACGCCCTCAACCTCGGGCTGCTGCATCCTCGGGAGGTCATCGAGGCGGCCGAGGAGGCCTACCACGCCGGCCACGCGCCGCTGAACGCCGTGGAGGGGTTCATCCGGCAGATCCTCGGGTGGCGGGAGTTCATCTGGGGGGTCTACCACCGGTGGATGCCGGGCTGGCTCGAGGAGAACCACCTCGGTGCTGACCTGGGCGTGCCACCGGCCTTCACCGGCGAGGCCGACACGGACATGGCCTGCGTGGCCGACACCGTGCGCTCGATCCACGACCATGCCTACGCCCACCACATCCAGCGGCTGATGGTGCTCGCCAACCTCGCCACCTCGGCGGGTGTGGACCCGAAGGCCTTCACCGCGTGGATGCAGGGCGCCTTCATCGACGCCTACGAGTGGGTGATGGTCCCCAACGTGATCGGGATGGGCACCTTCGCTGACGGCGGGCGGATGTCGACCAAGCCCTACGTCTCCGGCGGCGCCTACATCGACCGGATGAGCGACCACTGCGGCGGCTGTCGCTACGACCGCTCGAAACGCACCGGTGAGGATGCCTGCCCCTTCACCACCCTGTACTGGGACGTCCTGGACCGCAACCGCGAGGTGCTCGCGAATAACCACCGGATGGCGCGGCAGTACCACACCCTCGACCGGCTCAGCGATCTCGAGGAGCTCCGCGAGCGTGCGGTCGAGGTGCGCACGCTGCTCGGCCGTGGGGAGCTGTGACGCACGGCGCGGCCGGGACCAACGCCCCTGCGTCTCCCGCTGCCCGGCCCCTGCCGGGCACACGGCGCTCTGCCAGTCTGGGGGGAAGGACCCGGAGGAGGGTGCAGGTGCGCAGGGCAGCCGGTCGCATCGGGGTCCTGCTCGTCGGCCTCCTGGCGGTGACGGCCTGCGGCCCGCCCGGCCCCGCAGCTCCCGACGGCGCACCGACCGCGCCGCCCCGACCGCTGCCCGACCCGCTGCCGGCCGAGCCGGGCTCCCTCGAGGAGGCGATCGCCGAGCGCCGCTCCGTGCGGGACATTGTCGACCGCCCCCTACCCGAGGCCCAGCTGGGGCAGCTGCTGTGGTCGGCCCAGGGCATCACCGGGACCCGGGGACGGCGCGCTGCACCCTCGGCGGGCGCGACCTACCCCCTCGAGGTCTACGTCGCCACCGCCGCCGGGCTCGCCCGCTACGAGGTCGAGGCGCACGCCCTGCTGGAGCTCAGCACCGACGACCGACGAGACGCCCTGGCCGCCGCCGCGCTCGGTCAGGAGTGGCTCGCCGACGCGGGGGCGGTGATCGTGCTCACCGGCGTGGTGGCACGCACCGCGGAGCGGTACGGCGACCGGGCGGAGAGGTACGTGCTCCTCGAGGCGGGCCACGCGGCGCAGAACGTGCTGCTGCAGGCCACCGCGC
>SLQK01000357.1 GCA_007131525.1 Nitriliruptoraceae bacterium
AGCTCGGTCTGATCGACCGGGGGCCAGGCCAGCTCCCAGAGGGTGGCCCGCAGCATCTTCGCCAGCTTCGGCGCGCCGTCGGGCACCTCGAGGTAGGTCGTGATGTCCATCCCCGCCGGTAACGCAGCGGAGAGTGCAGCCAGGTCCGAGGCAGGTTCGATCGGGGCTGCGAAGGTCAGTTCGGCGTACTCGCCGGTGGAGCTCACGCCCACCGGCAACGCGTCGGGGAAGGACACCTTCGGGTGCGGGGTGAAGCCTTCCGAGTACGCGATGGGCAGGTCGGCACGGCGCAGCGCACGCTCCCAGACCGAGGTCAGATCCCGCGCCGAGATGAAGCGCGTGCGACCGACCTTGGTCCAGCGGATGCGGTACCGCTGCGGCAACGTGTCCTCCTGCTGTGCCGGCGTGGTCGCCGGATGTCGGATCAGGGCCCGCTGGCGTACCGCTCCGGGGTGGTGGGCAGCTCCTCGCTCCCCCCCAACCTCGACGGTACGACGGGCAGGCTGAAGCCACCGGTGTAGCCGGTGTCGTGCTCGATGCTCAAACCGGGGCACACACCGCAGTCGTAGCACGCCGACCAGCGGCAGTCGTCGAGCTGCTGGTCGGCCTGGGCGTCCTGCCAGTCCTCCCACAGCCACCCGGCGTCCAACCCGGCATCGAGGTGGTCCCAGGGCAGCGCCTCGTGCTGGTCCCGTTCGCGGTAGGAGTACCACTGCAGATCGACGTCGGTCTCGGCCATCGCCTGCCGCCAGAGCTCCAGGGTCGGCATCTCGTGCCAGCCGTCGAACCGGGCGCCGAGCTGCCAGGCGCGCTCGACCACCGCGGCCACCCGACGGTCGCCGCGGGCCAGCAGCCCCTCGATGACGCCCTCCTCGGGATCGTTGGTGCGGACCTTGATCCCGCGGTGGTCCTTGATCGCGTGGCGGATCAGCGACAGCTTGCGGCGGATCTCCTCGGGCGGGTCCTGCGCGGCCCACTGGAAGGGGGTGTGGGGCTTGGGCACGAAGCCGCCCACCGACAGCGTCACCTTGTTGGCGTGGCCGTGGCGACGGGCGATCTCGTAGGTCCGGATACCCAGCTCGGCGATCGCGAGCACGTCCTCGTCGGTCTCGGTGGGCAGGCCAACCATGAAGTAGAGCTTGATGTGGCGCCAGCCCTCGGCGAAGGCCACCTCGGCGGTCCGCAGCAGGTCGGCTTCGGAGACCATCTTGTTGATCACCGCACGCAGGCGCTCGCTGCCGGCCTCGGGTGCGAAGGTCAGGCCGGTGCGGCGACCGTTGCGAGCCAGCTCGTTGGACAGGGTCACGTTGAAGGCATCGACCCGGGTGGAGGGCAGCGACAGCGAGGTGGTGGTCCCCTCGTAGGTGTCGGCCAGGTCGCGGGCGATCGACCCGATCGCCGAGTGGTCCGCCGAGGACAGCGACAGCAGGCCGACCTCGTTGAAGCCGGTGTCGGCGACACCCTCCTCGACCAGTCGCTGCACCGTCTCCGGCCGACGTTCGCGGACGGGCCGCGTGATCATGCCGGCCTGGCAGAAGCGGCATCCCCGGGTGCACCCCCGGAAGATCTCCACGCTGAAACGCTCGTGGACCGTCTCGGTCATGGGCACGATCTGCTGGCGCGGGTACTGCCACTGCTCGAGGTCCTGGACGGTGCGCTTGGGCACCAGCGCCGGCACGCCCGGCTCGGTCACCACGGTGCGCTGCAGGCGGCCGTCCTCGCGGTACCGCGGGGTGTAGAAGGCGGGGACGTAGACCCCTTCCACGGCCGCGAGACGCCGCAGCAGCTCGTGCCGAGCGTCACCGTCGGCCGATGCGGCCAGCGGTCCGCCCGGCTCGCGGTCCCGCTTGAACTGCCGGACCACCTCGTCGATCTCACAGGTGACCTGCTCCCCGTCCCCCATGACCGCGGCGTCGATGAAGGGCGCCAGCGGCTCGGGGTTGAAGGCGGCGTGCCCGCCCACCAGCACGACCGGGTCCTCGGTGGTGCGCTCCGCGCTGCGATGCGGGACGCCGCCGAGGTCCAGCAGGTTCAGCAGGTTGGTGTGCCCGAGCTCGTGGGGCAGGGTCACCCCGAACACGTCGAAGGCCCACAAGGGTCGGTGGGTCTCCAGGGAGAAGGTCGGGATGGCGTGCTCGCGCTGGAGCTCCTCGAGGTCGACCCAGGGGGCGTAGGCACGCTCGGCCAGCGCGGTGGGACGCTCGTTCAGCAGCTCGTAGAGGATCTGGATGCCCTGGTTGGGCTGGCCGACCTCGTAGGTGTCCGGGTAGCACAGCAGCCAGCGGGTCTCGGCAGCCTCCCAGGCCGTCACGCGCTGGTTGTGCTCACCACCGACGTACTGCGCGGGCTTGCGGACCTTCGGCAGCAGCGGCTCCAGCGCCGACCAGCACGACGGCGCCGGCCGGGCCTCACGGCCTGGCCGGCGGTAGGGGGCGCGCTCGCCGCGGGCCGGGATGGTCGGCGCGAGGCTCACGGGTGCGGTCCCGAGCAACGGCTCCTCCTGTGCTCACCGCCCGGACCGCGAGGTGGCGAGCGTGTGACGGACCGGGGCGTTCACACGAGCGCGACGCGACGGACACCTCACGCCGGGCACGGGGGATGGTAGCAGTCACCTCACGGCCCGATCCGGGAGGCCACCGCCGGGCGTGGCAGCTCAGAAGCGTCGCATGTGGATGTTGAGGAGCAGGCCGATCATGGCGAACCACACGATCAGTGACGTCCCCCCGTAGCTGATGAAGGGCAGCGGCAGGCCGGTCACCGGCATGATGCCGATCGTCATGCCGACGTTGACGAACACCTGCAAGGTCAGGATGGCGACGATCCCGCCCGCGACCAGCATCCCGAAGGTGTCCTTGGCCAGGATGGCGATGCGCAGCCCCCGCCACACGAGCACGAGCAGCAGACCCAGGACGACGCTCGAGCCGAGGAAGCCGAACTCCTCGGCGATCACGGTGAAGATGAAGTCGGTGTGGTTCTCGGGCACGTACGACAGCGAGGTCTGCGTCCCCTCGAACAACCCCTTGCCGGCGAACTGCCCGGAGCCGACGGCGATCAACGACTGCCGGGTCTGGAAGGCGGCGGTCTGGGCGGCCGAGGCGTCACCGGCGTTCAGGAACGCCGTCAGGCGGCTGACCTGGTACGCCTGGATGACCTCGGTCTGCAGCGCCACGATGACGGCGACGACCCCGGCGATGGCCAGCCCGACGAGGTAGCGCGCCTGCACACCACCGAGCAGGAACAGCACCGCCGTGGTCCAGACGAACACGATCGAGGTGCCGAAGTCCGGCTGCAGGAACACCAGCGCCGTCGGGATCAGCGTGAGGACCAGCGCGCCGACGACCACCCCGAGCCCAGGTTGGCCCTTCGCCTCGTGCAGGATCGCCGCCACGGTGATCAGCACCGCGAGCTTGGCGAGCTCCGAGGGCTGGAGCTGGAACCCACCCACCACGATCCAGCGCTGCGCGCCACCGAAGGCGGTCCCAACCGGGGAGAGCACGACCCCCAGCAGCAGCACGGACAGGAGGTACACCGCCGGGGCGTAGATGCGGGCGTAGCGGTAGTCGATCACCGCCACCACCACCATGACGACGACACCGATCGCCAGAGCGAGCAGCTGCCGGGAGACGTACAGGCTGGTGGGCAGGCCCTGGGAGGTCAGCGCGACGAGCTTGGCGCTGTAGATCGCGACGAGGCCGATGACGGTCAGCGCGAGCGCGGTGAGCACCAGCACGGGATCGAGGTGCCGGACGGGGTCGTACACCTCCATCCAGCGTGACTGCACGTGCTCACGGGCACGCCGCTGGTCTGGGTCCTGTCGGTAGCCGACGTCCATCGCTCACCTCCTCCTGTCTGCTGGGTCTCGTGCGGGTCCCGGGGCACCTGTCGGCCCGCGGTCCGGCTCGCGGGCGGGCCCCGCTGGCCGGTCGGATCAGTCGAGGATCTCCTCCCCCGCCTCGAACTCCGCGTCGTCCGCCAGGACGATGCCGAAGTAGTGGGCCATGATGTTGCGGACGATCGGGGCCGCGGTCTGGGATCCACCGCCCCCCTGCTCGACGTTGACCACGACCACGATCTCCGGGTCGTCGATGGGGGCGTAGCCGGCGAACCAGGCGTAGGGCACCTTCGGCCGCAGCTCGGCGGTGCCGGTCTTGCCGGCCACCGGGATCTCGTCGAGCGGGAAGCCCCGGAAAGCTGAGCTCCCCGTCCCACGGTCGGTCATCACCACCCGCTCGAGCCCCTCCTGCATCACCCGCAGGGTCTGGTCGCTGACCCCGAGCTCGCCGTTCACCTCGGGTTCGATCTCGCGCAGCACGGTCCCGTCGGGCGCGACGACACGGGCGCCGAGGTGGGGGCGCAGCAGCACCCCGTCGTTGGCGATGGCCTGGTAGGAGGCCGCGACCTGGAGCGGGGTGGACAGCACATCACCCTGACCGATGGAGCTGTTCACCGCGTCACCGCCCCGCCACGCGGCGCCGAACTGGCACAGGTCGCTGTACAGCTCGCGGGCGTAGGACCCCGGGGAGGCCAGGTCCGCCTGCCGGCAGTAGTTGTCGCGGTTGGCGACCCAGTAGTCGAAGCGCCACTGGCGACCGGGGACCCGCCCCGACGCCTCACCGGGGAGGTCGATGCCGGTGGCGACCCCGAAGCCGAACTGCTCGGCGACCCGGATCAGCACCTCGTCGGGCTCGTCGGCGTTCTCCTCGCGCAACCACTGGTTGAAGGCGAGCTCGTAGAAGTAGGTGTCACAGGAGCGGGTCAACGCGTCCGAGAGGTCCATCATCCCCTCGTTCACGCCGCGGTTCCAGTTCCGGAAGGTGTTGCCACCGAGCTCGAAGGCCGGGGCGCACTCCACGGTGCTCCGGGGCGTGACCAGGCCCGCCTCGACGAAGGCCGCACCTGACGCGGTCTTGAACACCGAGCCCGGTGGGTAGAGCCCGCTGATCGCCCGGTTCACCAGCGGGCGTTCGTTCTCCGGGTCCGCCAGCAGCTCGAAGTACTCCTGGCTCACCCCACCGACGAACTCGCGGGGGTCGTAGGTCGGGTAGGACGCCATGGCGAGCACCGCACCGGTCCGCGCGTCCAGCACGATCGCCGAGCCGGCGGTCGAGGGCAGGAGCTGCCCGTCGTCGCGACGGATCTCGCGGCTGGCGAGGATCCCGTCCTCCAGCAGCTGCTCGGTCGCGAGCTGCAGGTCGAGATCGAGGCTGGTCACCAGGTCGGCACCCTGGACCGGCTCCCGGTCGCTCTGGACGTCGAGGACGTCACCGCGAGCGTTGACGACGAGCCGCCGCTGCCCTGGGACCCCCCGCAGGTCCGCCTCGTAGCTCTGTTCCAGCCCGGAACGGCCGACGAGATCACCGGCCCGGTAGTCGGCGAACTCCGGGCGCAGCAGCTCCTGCTGGGAGATCTCCCCGATGTAGCCGAGCAGGTGGGCCGCGAGGGTGCCGTGGGGGTACTCGCGCACGGGCAGGGTCTCGGGCACGACGCCGGGGAACAGCTCCCGGCGCTCCTGCACCGCGAACACGATCTCCGGCGTGACGTCGATCGCGATCGGAACCGGGCGGAACGGGCTGCGGCGTTGGCTGGCGAGCCGCTCGAGGACCTCGTCCACCTCGAGCTCGAGGAGCAGGGCGAGCCGGTCGATCACCCGCTCGGCCTCCTCGTCCACGGGATCGCCTGCGGCGTCCAGGAGGACCTGGCGGTCGGCGGAGATGGTCAGCGCCGGGCGGTTGCGCACGAGCGCATGGCCGTCCGCGGTGAGGATCTCGCCCCTCGGCGCCTCGGTGATCACGGTGCGCAGCCGGTTGCTGTCGGCCAGCTCCACGTAGCGGTCCCCCGCCATCACCTGCAGGAACCACAGCCGCGCGAACAACGCGACGAACAGGGTGATGACCATCACGGCCAGGAACGTCAGCCGCAGCACGGAGGAGGACTCCGCGGAGGGGATCGCCATGGTGTGGTGGGACCCTTGGTGGTCGGACCGGCTGGGCCAGCAGGGGCGGTGGGGGCACCGACGCGCCGACCCGGTGCGGGACGGGCGTCCGCTCCGGAGCCGGCGCTGCCCGCTCGGACAGCCGCGTCCCCCGGAACGCGCAGGACGACGGTACCAGTCGGCTCCGCGGGGCCGACCAGGTCAGTCGGTCGCCGTCCCCCGCAGCGGGAACGCGTCGCTGATGCGACGCACCAGGGCACCGGCCACGGGCGCCAGGAGCGTGTTGTAGAGGCCGACCGCGATGGCGCCCTGCAGGACCAGGGAGGCCCCGACGCGCTCGTCGGCCAGGAGGGCCGCCATGACCCCGTAGGCGGCCGTACCGAGGACCGATGCCGCCGCCACCAGCAGCAGCGGCGCGGTCAGCGAGGTGGGCGCGAAGTAGGGCCGCGACCATCCGACCAGCGCGCCGGCGACACCGAACACCAGGACCCCGAGCCCCACGGGCGAGGAGGTCACGAGCAGATCGCTGATCAGCCCCGCCACGGCCCCGACCCGTAGCCCCGCCAGGGCACCGTCGCGGGTCGCGACCGTGACGGTGACCAGCAGCAGGAGGTCAGGCCGGAACCCGAACAGCGTCAGCGCCGGGAACACGGCGGTCTGGAGGACCACCGCCGCCAGCAGGACCAGGCCGACGACGACCCCACGAGCGATCACGGCCCCGAGACCGCGGCGCCGCGCGGCCGACCCGACGCCTGGGCACCGTCGTCGTCCTCGCCGCCGGACCCGGGCCCATCGCTCTCGCCGCCCTCATCGTCCCCGTCGCCCGCGTCCTCGTCCGCCGCGTCGTCGTCGGGGTCCGCGTCGAGCAGGGGCGGCACGGGCGGACGACGGAAGTCGAGCCCTTCGGTCCCCTCGAAGGGGGGGATGTCGTCGATGCCGGTGGTGACCACGACCACCACGTGGTGGAGCCGGGTGAAGTCCACGTACGGGTTGACCTGCACCTCGCGGGCGAGCGGGGAGGCCGCCTCGGTGACCTGCGAGACCGTGCCGATCGGGATGCCGGCGGGGAACACCCCACCCTGGTAGCTCGAGGTCACGATCGCGTCGCCGACGTCGACGGCGGCCAGCGGGTCGAGGAGCCGGAGCACCATGGGGTCACCCCCGCGGCCATCGAGCACCCCCACCTCACCGGTCCTGGCGGTGCGCGCCGCGGCGGAGAAGCTCGGATCGATCGCCAGCAGGACCCGGGAGGCGGACGGGGTGACCTGGATGATCCGTCCCACCAACCCGTCCCCGTCGATGACGGGCATCCCGCGCTCGACGCCGTCGGCGGCGCCGACGTCGATCGTGACCGTCCACTCGAAGTTGGACGGCGCCAGCGCCACGACCCGGGCGGCGACGGTGGGGAGCTCCGTCCGATCGGCGATCTCCAGGAGGTCACGGAGCTCGGCGTTCTCCCGCTCCAGGTCCTCGAGGACCCGGCGGCGTACCTCGAGCTCGTCGACCCGGTCGCGGAGCTCCCGGTTCTCGGAGCGCACCGCGAACAGGTCACCGACCGCCCCGGCGGCGTCACCGAAGGGCCGGATCAGGACTCCGACCCCGTCCTGCATCGGGCGCAGCACCGAGGTGGCCACCCCACGCAGGCGGTCGAGGACACCGTCGTCCCCGCTGCGGAAGTCGACCGTCACCAGCGCGATCGCGACCGCGACCAGGAGCGCGAGCAGCAGGCGCACCCGACGTCGCTGGAACACCGCTCCTCCACCTCGGCCCGCAGCTCACGGCCGTCCGGCCGCCCGCGGCGGGCGGCTCACGCGGTCAGTGGCGTGAGGACGACACCAGCACCTTCTTCAGCGCCTCGAACTCCTCGAGGCACTTCCCCGACCCCACGGCCACGGAGGACAGGGGGTTCTCCGTGGTGTGGATCGGCATCCCGGTCTCGTGCTTCAGTCGCTCGTCGAGCCCCTTGAGCATCCCGCCGCCGCCGGTGAGCACGATGCCCTTGTCCATGATGTCGGCGGCGAGCTCCGGCGGGGTCTTGTCCAGGGTGTTCTTGACCGCGTCCACGATCGCGTTGACCGGCTCCTCGATCGCTTTGCGGATCTCGTCCGCCGACACGATGATGGTCTTGGGCAGCCCGGAGACCAGGTCGCGGCCGCGGATCTCCGCGTGGGGCTCGTCCGGCAGCGGGAAGGCGCTGCCGATCGCCATCTTGATCTCCTCGGCGGTGCGCTCGCCCAGCATCAGCGAGTACTCCTTCTTGACGTAGCCGATGATCGAGTCATCGAGCTCGTCGCCGCCGATGCGGATCGACTGGGAGGTCACGATGCCACCGAGGGAGATCACGGCCACCTCGGTGGTGCCGCCACCGATGTCGACGACCATGTTGCCCGCGGGCTCGTGGACGGGCAGCCCCGACCCGATCGCCGCCGCCATGGGCTCCTCGATGATGTAGGCCGCCCGTGCGCCGGCCTGGATCGTGGCCTCCTCGACGGCCCGCTGCTCGACCCCGGTGATCCCCGACGGCACGCACACCACGACCCGAGGCTTGGCCAGGAAGCGGCGCTTGTGCACGGCGTGGATGAAGTAGCGCAGCATCTTCTCGGTCACGTCGAAGTCGGCGATGACGCCGTCCTTCAGCGGCCGGATGGCCATGATGTGGCCGGGGGTGCGGCCGATCATGCGCTTGGCCTCGGAACCGACCGACAGGATGTGGCCGGTCTTGGTGTTGATCGCCACGACCGAGGGCTCGTTGAGGACGATGCCGCGACCCCGCACGTAGACGAGGGTGTTGGCCGTGCCGAGGTCGACGGCCATGTCACGGCCGAGGAACTGGAGGGTGTTGCCGATGTTCGCCGCCACGGGAGACCTACCGCTCAGAAGGACGCGTCGTCGACGCGCTGACATCGCCGGGTGGGGTGGGGGGGCGGCGCGCGTCTGACCGTGCGCCGCGAGGCGGACCACCCGCGCAGCCGCGAGGCTAACACCCAGGTCCCCTTCCCGTGTGCGCGCGTGCCACCGGCGGACGGACGCTGGCTGGCCGGCCCCGGCCGCCGGCCTGGCCCGCACCGGGTGACCTCACACGACCCCACGCCGCGCGAGGCTGACCCAGCGCCGTCCACCGACCACCAGGTGGTCGAGGACCTCGACGCCGATCAGCTCCCCGGCCCGCACCAGGCGGCGGGTCACGAGCTCGTCGTCCCGGGAGGGCTCGGGGTCCCCGGAGGGGTGGTTGTGGGCGAGCACGAGCGCAGCCGCGTTGGCGAGCAGCGCGTCCCGGAACACCTCCCGAGGGCTCATGAAGGTGTGGTCGATGCTGCCCACGCTCACCGTGGCGACCTCCAGCAGGCGGTGCTTGGTGTCGAGCAGGGCCGCCAGACAGCGTTCCCGGTCCGCACCCGCCAGCGCGGCGACCAGCACCTCCGCGGCCGCCTCCGGGCTGGTCAGCGCCGGTCGGTCCAGATCGCCCGGGAGCTGCCAGCGCCCCCTGCAGGCGCCCCCCGGACAGGCGGCCACCGCCGGCTCCGCCAGCTGACCGCCGACCGGGCCTGCCCGGAACGCAGCCGTCGGGGCCAGCTCGTCACCACGTTGCACCCTGGGGCTCCCCGGTCGGTTCCGGGGCACCTTGCCGCATGGGGCCGGCCCGTGGGGATCGGGTCCCCGCCAGGCTGTGGAGAACCTTCCGGCCGAGGGTCAGAACCGCCCGGGGAAGAACAGCTCGAGCTCCCGGGCCGCCGAGCCCGCACCATCGGACCCGTGGACGATGTTCTCGCCGATCACGGTGGCCAGGTCCCCACGGATCGAGCCGGGCACGGCATCGACCGGGTTGGTGGCGCCCATGAGGTTGCGCATGCCGGCGATGGCGTCCTCGCCCGCCACGCACATCGCGACCAGCGGGCCTGAGGTGATGAACTCGACCAGGTCGGCGAAGAAGGGCTTGTCGGTGTGCTCGCCGTAGTGCTGCTCGGCCACCGCACGGTCCAGGATGCGCAGCTCCAGGGCCTCCAGTCGGAAGCCCTTGCGCTCGATGCGGGCGATGACCTCGCCGATCAACCCGCGGGCGACGCCGTCGGGCTTGACGAGGATGAGGGTGCGTTCGGTTGCCAAGGTGTCACTCCGGTCGTTGCGTCGGCGGATGGTGGAGGGGGTCGGTGGGATGGCCGGGGTGGCTGTGGCCGCCGGCGGCCGTCGGCGGCAGCCCCGGGGCCCCGGGGGGAGCGGGGCAGGTGCGGGAGCGTCGTGGTGGAGCCTGCCCGACCGGCGGCCGGGACGCCAAGCCAGCGGGGGGTGCGACGGCTCGGTCGGTACCGCTCGACGAGGGCTGTCGAGGGGCTCACTGCGGCCACGCAAGCGGGTCCTCGCCGGCGTCGTCGGGCTCGTCCTCGGGGGTCACGACGACCTCGTCCTCGAGGTGCTCGTTGACCGGCAGGTAGCGGTCGCGGGCGGCACCGACGGTGTGGAGGGAGCCGAGCACGAGCACCCCGTCACCGGGGCCAGCGACCGCCGTCGCGAGGGTGAGGGCGGTGGCCACGTCGGTCGCGACCTCGACCACGACGCCGGTGTCACCCCACACCTCCAGGGCAGCGGCGCGCATCTGCTCCAGGCCGGCAGCCCGCGGGGAAGGCGCCCGGGTGACGATGACGTGGGACGCGGCCGTCCGGAACGCCGACAGGATCCCCGCCACGTCCTTGTCGGCCAGACAGCCGGCCACCAGGACCAGTTCACCGAAGGCGAAGGTCTCCCCGACCGCCCGCGCGGCGGCGAGCGCGCCGTGAGGGTTGTGGGCCCCGTCGAGCAGGACGGTCGGCTCGCGGTGGACGATCTCCAGCCGGCCTGGGACGTTGACCGCCGCGAGGCCGTGCCGCAGCACCTCGTCGTCCATGCGGTCGAAGGCCTCCCCCGTGAAGGCGGCGAAGGCCGCCAGGGCGAGGCCGGCGTTGTCCGCCTGATGGGCGCCGAACAGCGGCAGGAGGATGTCCCCGACCTCCCGCTCGCCCACCCGCAGCGTCAGGGACTGCCCGCCGACGGCGACCGCCCGGGAGACCACGGCGTGGTCCCGACCGGCGACCCAGCGGTTCGCGCCCTGCTCGGCCACCGCCGCGTCGATGACCGCGTCGACCTCGGGCCGCTGGAGGGCGGTGACCACCTGCGCGCCGGGCTTGATGATCCCGACCTTCTCCCGCGCGATCTCGACCGGGGTGCTGCCGAGCTCGCGGTGGTCGACGTCGATCGGGGTGAGGACGGCGACCTCGCCGCGGACGAGGTTGGTCGCATCCCAGCGGCCGCCCATCCCCACCTCGAAGACGCCGACGTCCACCGGGGCCTCGGCGAACCACCATCCCGCCATCGCCGTGAGCAGCTCGAAGTAGGTGACCCGGTCCGCTGCTTCGCCGTCGCGGGCCCGGGCCTGCTCGTCCAGCAGGTCCGCCAGGGCCGCGACCTCGTCATGCACCTCGGCGAACCGGCGGGCGGAGATCGGTTGACCGGCGATCGTGAGCCGCTCGCGCACGGTCTGCAGGTGGGGCGAGGTGTAGGTCCCGGCGACCAGTCCGGCGGCCGCGCACAGCGACGCGACCATCCGGGTGGTCGACCCCTTGCCGTTGGTCCCGGTGAGGTGGATGCTCGGATACGCCCGCTGCGGGTCGCCGAGCAGGTGGTTGAGGGCGGTGATGCGCGCCAGGTCCGGGACCATCCGGCCCGGGCCACGGGCGGTGAGACGCTCCTCGGCGGCCGCGAACCGGGCGGCCAGTTCGACCTGCTCGGGTGGTCGGGACACGGTCACCTCGAGGAGGGGCGGGGCCCAGCGGCAGCAGCGCAGCGTCGGGTCGGAGGGTGGCGCCTGCGGACGGCAGGACCGCAGGATGTCGCGGATCCGGACGCTACCCGAGCAACGCTCGCACCTCAGCCGCGCTCCGGCAGGTCAGGGCCTGCCGCGCCAGCTCGCGGGCCTCGGACAGGGTCACCTGACGGACCGCCTGCTTGACCGCGGGGACGTCCACCGGTGGCACGCTCAGCTCCGTGACCCCCAGCCCGACCAGCAGCGCGGCCACGCTGGGGTCGCTGGCCAGCTCGCCGCACACCGCGACCGGCGTCGTGGTCCCCTCGGCTGCGTCACCGACGGCCGCGATCAGCGTCAGGACCCCGGGGTCGAGGGGATCACTGAGCTCGGTGACCGCCGGGTTGCCACGCTCCGCCGCCATCGCGTACTGGGTGAGGTCGTTGGTCCCGATCGACACCAGGTCGACCGCCTCGATCACATGCCGCGCCTTCAACGCCAGCGAGGGCACCTCCACCATGACACCGACCGGGATGTCGTCGGGCACCGCGATCCCCTCGTCCCGCAGGGCCGCACGGGCCTCGGCCACCAGTTGGTGGATCGCCGCGATCTCCTCGAGGGTCGCCACCATCGGGACCATCAGCTCCAGGGGATGGTCCGCGGCGACGCGCAGCGCGGCGCGGAGCTGGGTGAACAGCAGGTCGTGCTCACGGAGCCCGAGGCGGACCCCGCGGGTCCCGAGGAAGGGGTTGGCCTCGACGGGTAGCTCCACGTAGTCGAGCGGCTTGTCGCCGCCGACGTCCAGGGTCCGCAGCGTCACCGGTCGGCCGTCCAGCGCCTGACACACCGCCCGGTAGGTCGCGACCTGCTCCTCCTCGTCGGGTGCCTTCGGCCGATCGAGGAACAGGAACTCGCTGCGCAGGAGGCCGACCCCGTCGGCCCCTTCGACCGCCGCCCGCTCGGCGTCGCGGGGCAGGCCGACGTTGGCGCGGACCTCCACCCGGGTGCCGTCCCGGGTGACGGCCGGGGCACTGGCCGCCGCCCGGAGCGCCTCGTGGGCGCGGGCGCGGTCGACCACCAGGGCGCGGACCGCCGCGAGCCGGCTGTGATCCGGCGCCGTCTCCACCGTCCCGGCGTCACCGTCGACGACCACCTCGGTGCCGTCGTCGAGCGCCAACGCGGCGCCGCCGACGCCGACCACCGCCGGCAGCCCGAGCGCCCGGGCGATCAACGCCGCGTGGGCGGTCGGGGAGCCTGCGGCGGTGATCACCGCGTCGACCCGGGCGGGGTCGAGGCGTGCGGTCTGGGCCGGGGACAGGTCCCCGGCGACGATCACCCCGCGGGGCTCCACCTCGGTGCGCTCGAAGCCGACCAGGCTGGCGAGCACCTCGCGCCCGACGGCGTCGAGGTCGTTCGCCCGCTCGGCCAGGTAGGGGTCCTCAACCTCGCGGTAGGTGGCCAGGACCGCGGTCACGGCGTCGGCCCAGGCGCTCGACGCCGCGGCCCGCCCATCGATCGCCGACCGGGTGGGATCCAGCAGCTCCGGGTCCTCGAGCAGCAGCAGCTGGGCACCGACCAGGTCCGCGGCCCGGGCACCGGCCCGGGCGGCCAGCTCCGCACGCGCCTGCTCGAGGTGGGAACGGGCGACGGCGATCGCCGCATCCAGAGCGGCGTGCTCGCGGGCGGGGTCGTCGCTGACGGTCGGCGCCGCGGCCAGCAGCTCATCCAGCGTCGGCAACGTGGCCACCCCGAGGTGCTGCACCCGGCCGACCGCGAGCCCCGGTGCCGCCGGCAGGCCGGTCAGGACACCGGCCTCGGCTGACGGTGGAGGCCCCACTGCGGCGTCGCTGGCCACCGCGGCCTCGTCGACGACGCTCGCCGCCTCCTCCTCGAGGGGGTCCCCGAGGTTGTCCTCGGCCAGCGCGAGCAGCGCCGTGACCGCCTGCGCTGCGTCGGGCCCGGTCGCCACCAGCTCGAGCTCATGGCCCTGCCG
Organism: Nitriliruptoraceae bacterium; assembly: GCA_007131525.1. Taxonomy (GTDB): domain Bacteria; phylum Actinomycetota; class Nitriliruptoria; order Nitriliruptorales; family Nitriliruptoraceae; genus T1Sed10-7. The sequence goes on from SLQK01000357.1 coordinate 13,699, forward strand.
TGCCCCGAGCGTGATCAGGGCGTTGAGGCTCCGGGCGGTCACCGGGCCCCG
>SLQK01000103.1 GCA_007131525.1 Nitriliruptoraceae bacterium
AAGGTGACGATCTGGGCGACGTGATCCTCGCCGTAGCGCTGGGCGGCGTAACGGATCATCTCGCCGCGACGCCGGTCGTCGAAGTCGATGTCGATGTCCGGCATCTGGATGCGGGCCGGGTTCAGGAAGCGCTCGAAGATCAGGCCGTGCTTGATCGGGTCCACACGGGTGATGTCGGTGCAGTACGCCACGACGGACCCGCCGGCCGACCCTCGTCCGGGTCCGACCCGGATGCCCTCGCTGCGCGCGTACTCGCACAGGTCGGCCACGATCAGGAAGTAGGCCGGGAAGCCCATCTGCTCGATGACACCGAGCTCGTACTCGACCCGCTCCGCCACCGCGGTGGGCACGGGGTCCCCGTACCGGGCGCGGGCCCCCGCCCAGACCTTCTCGCGCAGGAACTCCGACTCGCTCATCCCGTCGGGGCAGGGGAAGGCGGGCAGCAGGTCCAGCCCGAACTCGATGGTGGCGTCACACCGCTCGGCGATGTCGAGGGTGGCGTCGAGCGCGTCGCGGTAGGCGTGGAACTGCTCGCGCATCTCGCGGGCCGACTTCACGTAGAACTGGTCACCCTGGAACTTGAACCGGTCGGGGTCGGAGATCTTCGAGCCGGTCTGGATGCACAGCAGGGCGTCGTGGGCCTGCACGTCGTCGGCGTGGGTGTAGTGCGAGTCGTTGGAGATCACGGTCCTGAGCCCCAGCTGCTTGGCCAGCTTCTCCAGCACCGGCCAGGTGCGTCGCTGCTCCTCGATGCCGTGGTCCTGCAGTTCCACGAAGTACCGGTCGGTGGTGTAGATGTCCTTGAAGTCGCTCATCACCCGACGGGCCGTCGCCTCGTCGCCCTTCATCAGGTGCTGGTTCACCTCCGAGCCGAGGCAACCGGACAGCACGATCATGCCCTCGGCGTGGTCGGCCAGCACCTCCATGTCGACCCGCGGCTTGTACCAGGTGCCCTCGAGGTAGGCCCGGGTCGAGAGCGCCACGAGGTTGCGGTAGCCGACGTCGTTCTGCGCGAGCACCGTGAGGTGGTAGTACCGCGTCTTGTTGTCGGCGCCCCCGAGCCGCTGCTCGTGCCGGCTCCCCACCGCCTGGTACAGCTCCGAGCCCAGGATCGGCGTGACGCCCTCGCGCTGGGCGGCCCGGTAGAAGTCGACCAGCCCGAACAGCACCCCGTGGTCGGTGATGGCGACGGCCGGCTGCCCGTCGTCACGCACGTGGCGCACCAGCTCATCGATGCGTGAGGCCCCGTCGAGCATCGAGTACTCGGTGTGCACGTGGAGGTGCGCGAAGCTGTCGTTGCTCACCTGTTCCCCTGTCGTCGCGGTCAGCGCCACCCGTCACGGCCTGACCGGTCGGCTCGGGACCTCAGGTACCCGACGTCGAGGTGGCGGGTCGACGCCCGGGGCCGCAGCCACACGGGTCGTTCGACGGACGGGCCACGGGCGTGTGACGGGGAAGAACCACACGCCTGTGGTTCGCGAGCGCGACCGTAGCAGGCCGCTGGGACGGGACCCTGCCCCGGGGACCCAGCGGCCGCGGTCCGCGCGGGCACCGGCGTCGGGTGGGCGAGCGGCGCGCGGCGATCACCAGCCCTCGACGAGTTCCTGCTGACCGGGCGGGACGAGGCCGGCGCGCTGGAGCACGGCCCGGAGGTCCGGGGGCAACGGCTCGTACAGCTCGAGCCGCGCACCGGTGACGGGGTGGTCGATGCCGAGGGCCGCGGCGTGCAGCACGGGACGGCGGGCGCCGAGCGCCCGCGACAGCTCACTGGACGGGCCGTAGGTGGGGTCACCGACGATCGGGTGGCCGAGCGCCGTCAGGTGCACCCGCAGCTGGTGGGTGCGGCCGGTCCCGAGCTGGCACGCCAGCGAGGTGACGGCTCCCCGGTGCTCTGGCAGCTCCTGCGCCCGCCCCACCGCCAGGGTGCGGTAGCGCGTCAGGGCGGGCCGACCGTCGGCGACCACGGCGAAGCGCACCCGGTCGCCGGGGTGACGTCCGATGGGGGCCTCGATCCGTCCGCGGGCGTGCGTCGGGACACCGACCACCAGGGCGTGGTACCGCCGGTCCACCTCCCGAGCCGCCAGCGCCGCCGTCAGACCGGCGTGGGCCTGAGGGCTCGAGGCGATCAGCAGCAACCCCGAGGTGTCACGGTCCAGCCGGTGCACGATGCCCGGGCGGGAGGGGTCGGGACCGGGGGCGAGCGGGATCCCCGCAGCCCGGAGCGCGTCGACCAGGGTCCCATCCGGGTGGCCCGCCCCGGGGTGGACGACCAGTCCGGCCGGCTTGGCGACCACCAGCAGGTGCTCGTCGCGGTAGCGCACCGGCGGGAGCGGTGGCGGCGCGCTGGCCGGGGCGGTCGCCGTCGGGTGGAGGTGGATGCGCTCACCGGCGCGCACGCGCCGACGCCGTGACGCGGCCGCCTCGTCGATGGTGACCTCGCCCGCGTCGATCCGGTGCGCGGCCTGGTTGCGGGAGATCTGGAGCTGCCCGGCCAACCACACGTCGAGGCGCTGCCCGTCGTCCTCAGCGGGCACCGTCAGGGAGGTCACGGTCGCGCCTCGGGACCGTCCTGCTCACCGGGGTCATCGTGGTCGTCCGCGTCCCCGGCCGGTGGGTCCTGCACGACACCGCTGTCGCCGGACACCTCGCCGGACACCTCGCCCGACACCTCGCCATCGTCCTCACCGTCGCCCTCGTCGGCGGCGGCCCGGCGTTCCTCCTGCCACAGCGCGAGCACGAGCAGCACGAAGCCCACGGTGATGGCGCTGTCGGCCACGTTGAACCGCGGGAAGCTGCCCCAGGCCACGAAGTCGACCACGTACCCCGTGCCGAAGCCGTCCCCGCCGGGGCGCAGGAGCCGGTCGAGGACGTTGCCGACGGCCCCGGCGAGCAGCATCCCGTAGGCGCTGGCCGCGATCAGGCTCGGTGCCTTGGGCAGCACGCGTGCGACCAGCACCACCACCCCGACGGTGACGATCAGGAACAACCAGTGCGGCGCCGCGATGCCGAAGGCCCCGCCGGGGTTGTAGATCAGCTGCCAGCCGACGTTGGAGCCGAGCCAGGGCACGAACCGACCCGGGACCAGCAACGTCTCGGCGAGTTCCTTGGTGACCTGGTCGAGCACGACGAGCACGACCGACACGGCCAGGCCGACGGCGACGGCACGGGGGTGTGGGGGCGGCTCCGACGTGCTCGACCCCCGACCCTCGGGGCCCGAGGCCATCCCTGGCGTCGGGCGGTGTCCGTCGTTCACCGGCTCAGCGACCCGTCTCCTCGCGGCGCTTGCAGGTCAGGCACAGCGTCGCGTAGGGCAGCGCCTCCAGGCGGTCGGTCTCGATCTGCTCCCCACAGCCCTCACAGGTCCCGTAGCTGCCTGCGTCCATCCGCCGGAGCGCGTCATCGATCTGGGTCAGCAGGCGGCGGGCGTGGTTCGACAGCGACTGGGCCGTCTCTCGCTCGAAACTGGCCGAACCGGCGTCAGCCGGGTCATCGTCGAAGCCACCTTCGCGCCAGTTGTTGACGCTGGCCTCGGCGTCGAGCTCGGCCACCTGCTCCAGCAGCTGGGCACGCTCGGCTTCCAGCTCCTCGCGACGGACGCGGAGCTGCTTCTGTGAGAGGGAACGGGCTGCCATAGGGTCGCGGAGCGTAACAGACCCGGCGGGCCGACCGGA
>SLQK01000170.1 GCA_007131525.1 Nitriliruptoraceae bacterium
GCCGGACGCACTGAGCACGCCGATGCCGGACACGCCGGCCAGCGCTCCAGCTCCCAGGGGTGTCACACCGATTCGGAGAACTCGAACTTGATCTGGGCGAGCTGCTCGTGTTCCCCGGGCACGGGGATCGGGTACTCACCGCTGAAGCAGGCGGTGCACAGCTTCTCCCGCTGGTGCGGGGTCGAGGCGATCAGCCCGTTCAACGAGATGTAGTGCAGCGAGTCGCACCCGATGAAGTCGCGGATCTCCTCCACCTCGAGATCGGCCCCGACGAGTTCGGCGCGGGTGGCCATGTCGATGCCGTAGTAGCAGGGATGCTTGATCGGTGGCGAGGTGATGCGCAGGTGGACCTCCGCCGCACCGGCCTCGCGCAGCATCGCGACCAGCTGCCGCGCGGTGTTGCCGCGCACGATGGAATCGTCCACCACCACCAGCCGACGGCCCTCAACGATCTCCGTGACCGGCGACAGCTTCAGCTTGATCCCCAGCTGGCGCAGGGACTGGGTCGGCTGGATGAAGGTGCGGCCCACGTAGCGGTTCTTGACCAGCCCGTCGGCGAAGGGGAGCCCGCTCTCGGCGGCGTACCCGGCGGCGGCGTCCCGGCCGGCCTCGGGGACCGGGATCACGATGTCGGCCTCGACCGGCGCCTCGCGAGCCAGCTGGCGGCCCATCGACCGGCGCGCGTACAGCACGCTGCCACCGTCCTGACGGTGATCGGGCCGGGCGAGGTAGACCCACTCGAACAGGCAGAAGGTCGGGTTGGGCGGCGCGAAGCGTCGGCTGTGCAGGCCGTTGCCGTCGATCGTGACCACCTCGCCGGGAGCGACGTCCCGGACGTACACGGCTCCGACGATGTCCAGCGCCGCGGTCTCCGAAGCGACCACCCACCCGCCGGCGGGGAGCCGGCCGATCTGCAGCGGTCGCACCCCGTTGGGATCGCGGAAGGCGTGGAGGCGCTCCTCGTCCATAACCACCACGGAGAAGGCACCCTTGAGCCGCGGGGCCGTGCGGACGATCGCCTCCTCGAGGCTGACGTCGACCTCCCGTGCCAGCAGGGAGGCCATGATCTCCGAGTCGTTGCCCGACGGCACATCGAGCTCCCTGGCCAGCTCCGCCGTGTTGACCAGGTTGCCGTTGTGGCCGAGCGCGAGCCCGCCGCCCGCCGGGGTCTCCCGGTACTGCGGCTGCGCGTTGACCCAGGAGGAGGCACCGGTGGTCGAGTAGCGGCAGTGCCCCACCGACAGGTGGCCCTCCAGCGCGGCCAGACCGGTGTCCGTGAACACCTGGTTGACCAGCCCCATGTCCTTGTGCACCACGATCCGGCGTCCGCTCGAGGCGGCGATCCCCGCGGACTCCTGCCCCCGGTGCTGCAGGGCGTAGAGGCCGAAGTAGGTCAGCCGGGCGACCTCCTCCCCCGGCGCGAACACGCCGACGACCCCGCACTCCTCCTTCGGGCTGTCGAGCTCGTCGCCATCGAGGGCGTCCGAGGGGAACGCGACCCGGCTCGGGCGGGACCCGGGCGCGGGCGAGTGGTGGGCCGCTGGCTGCTCGGACGTCACGGGTGGACCTCGCGGAGGGCGCCTGCCACGGCGGCTCGGGGACAGCGACGGCGAGGTGGCAGCGTAGCCGCCCTCCCCGAGCACCCGGACGCGCTCGGCTGGAGTGCGCACCGGCGCGCACCCGCCGAGCCTCCTGGCCCTCGCGCACGCGGTTCCACCTCGCCGGCCCCGCCCCCACGCACGGCAGCGCGCCGTTCCACCTCGCCGGCCCCGCCCCACGCACGGCAGCGCGTGAGAACCAGCCACTATCCGCTGCTAATCGCCCCTGCAGCCGACGGACACCCACGGACCACCGCCTTGGGCGCGAGAACCAGCCACTATCCGCTGCTTTTGCCCCAGGGGGTGGGGGTGCGCCGGGGCCGGCGAGGCGCCCCGGCGCGTCAGGCGTGGCGGGCCTCGGCGGCGGTGTCGAAGGTGAAGGAGCCGTCGTCGGCGACGTCGACGTGCACCGCGCGGCCCGGCGCCACCTCGCCGGCCAGCAGCGCCCGCGCGAGCTGGTCCTCGAGCGAGGTCCGGATCACGCGCTTCAGGGGCCGGGCGCCGTACAGCGGGTCGTAGCCGAGCTCGGCGAGGCGGTCCATCGCCGCGTCGCTGACCTCGAGCTGCACGTCCTGGCCCTCCAGCCGCGAACGCAGCCGGGCGAGCTGGATGTCCACGATCTCACGTAGCTGCTCCCGCGCGAGCCGGTCGAAGATCACCACCTCGTCGATCCGGTTGAGGAACTCGGGGCGGAAGTGGGCACGGACGTCGGTCATCACGCGCTCGCGCAGGGCCTCGGGCGACAGGGCGGCGTCGAGGATGTGGGTGGACCCGAGGTTGGAGGTCATGATGATCACGGTGTTGCGCAGGTCGACGGTGCGCCCGTGGCCGTCGGTCAGGCGGCCGTCGTCGAGCACCTGCAGCAGCACGTTGAACACGTCCGGGTGGGCCTTCTCGACCTCGTCGAGCAGGATCACCTGGTAGGGGCGGCGGCGCACCGCCTCGGTGAGCTGGCCGCCCTCGTCGTAGCCGACGTAGCCGGGAGGTGCACCGATGAGCCGGGCGACCGTGTGCTTCTCCTGGTACTCGCCCATGTCGATCCGGAGCATCGCCCGCTCGTCGTCGAACAGGAACTCCGCGAGCGCCCGGGCGAGCTCGGTCTTGCCCACGCCGGTGGGGCCGAGGAACAGGAAGCTGCCCGTGGGCCGGTCGGGGTCGGCGATGCCGGAGCGCGAGCGCCGTACGGCGTTGGCCACGGCGTCCACGGCCTGGTCCTGGCCGACGACACGGGCGTGGAGCTGGTCCTCGAGGTGGACGAGCTTGGCCGACTCGGACTCGATCAGCTTGGTGACCGGGATGCCGGTCCACCGCGCGATCACCTCGGCGATCTCCACCTCGGTGACCTTCTCGTCGAGCAGGCTCTTCCCGTCGGCTCGGAAGGCCTCGATGCGTTGCTGCGCACCAGCGACCAGGCGCTCGAGCTCGGGGATGCGGCCGTATCGCAGCTCCGACGCGCGCTCGTAGTCGCCGTCGCGCTCGGCGGCGGCGGCCTGTTCGCGGACCCGCTCAAGCTCCTCCTTGGCCGAGGTCAGCTCGCCGATCGCGCCCTTCTCGGCCTGCCAGCGCTCGTCCATGGCCGCCTTGCGCTCGCGCAGCTCGGCCAACTCCTCGTCGAGGTCGGCCAGGCGCTCCTGGGAGGCCGGCGAGTCGGCCTTGGCCAGCGACACCCGCTCGATCTCCAGCTGCTGGATGCGCCGGGTCACCTCGTCGATCTCCGGTGGCATGGACTCGTTGGCGATGCGGATGCGGGCCATCGCCTCGTCGAGCAGGTCGATGGCCTTGTCGGGCAGGAACCGGTCGGTGAGGTAGCGGTCCGACAGTGAGGCGGCGGCGACCAGCGCGTCGTCGGTGATCTCCACGCCGTGGTGGACCTCGTAGCGCTCGCGGAGCCCTCGCAGGATCCCGACGGTGTCGGCGACGGACGGCTCGGCGACGTGGACCGGCTGGAACCGGCGCTCGAGGGCGGCGTCCTTCTCGATGTTGCGGTACTCGGCGAGGGTGGTCGCGCCGATCATGCGCAGCTGCCCGCGGGCCAGCATGGGCTTGAGCATGTTGGCGGCGTCCATCGC
>SLQK01000238.1 GCA_007131525.1 Nitriliruptoraceae bacterium
CACATCCGTGTCGAGCGCGGTGGTGACACCGAGGCCACCCTGCGCGAGGTCGCGCGGGCGCTGGCCGGTGGGGATGTGGTCGGCATGTTCCCCGAGGGCACCATCTCGCGCTCCTTCGTGCCCCTGGCCGGGCGCCCCGGTGCCGCACGGATGGCCGTCGAGAACGGGGTCCCGCTCATCCCGGGTGCGCTGTGGGGGAGCCAGCGCATCTTCACCAAGGGCCGGGAGTTCACCGCAGCGCGGGGGACGGCGGTCAGCATCGACTTCGGTCCTCCCGTCACCTACTCCCCGGACGAGGACCCGCTGGTGGTGCATGAGCGGCTGATGGGGGCGATCGGCGAGCTCGTCGACCGCGCCCAGCGGCGCTACCCCCAGCGGCCCTCGGGACCCGACGACCGCTGGTGGCTCCCCGCCGACCTCGGCGGCGACGCGCCGACGCCCGAGGAGGCGACGGCGCTGGCGCAGGCCGAGGCCGACGAACGGCGGCGCAAGCACGGTGGGTGAGGATGGCGGCGGCTCCCACCCCGGGCGTTCCCGGTCATGACGGCGACGGTGACGTGGCGGGGGTCCGGTCGATCCGGATCCGCGATCCGGATGACCCGCGGCTCGGTGACTACGCGGCGCTGACCGACGCGGCCCTGCGCAAGCGCTACGAGCACCAGCACGGGGTGCTGATCGCCGAGGGACCCAACCCGGTCCGGGCGCTGGTCACCTCGCCCTACCCGGTGCGCTCGTTCCTGGTGGCCGAGGAGCGTCTGGAGGCGATGGCGGAGGTGCTGGAGGCCGTGCACGCCCCCGTCTACGTCGTCACGCGGGCCCTGCTGGAGGAGGTCGTCCGCTTCCGCCTGCACCAGGGCGTGCTGGCCTGCGGTGGGCGGCTGCCGGCCGCCGCCCCCTCACAGGTCGTGGCGGGCCGCCGTCGGGTGCTCGTCCTCGAGGGGCTGAACGACCACGAGAACCTCGGCACGTTGTTCCGCACCGCCCGGGCCTTCGGGGTGGGTGGGGTGCTGCTGGCACCTGGCTGCGCCGATCCGCTCTACCGGCGGTCGGTCCGGGTCTCGATGGGCCACGTCCTGCACGTGCCCTTCGCTCGGGTCGAGACCACCGCGGCGGCGCTGGACCTGCTGCACGGGGCCGGGTTCGTCACGCTCGCCCTCACCCCGGACCCGGCCGCCCCGCCCATCGACCAGCTGGTGCTGGAGGGTGACCGGACCGCGCTGCTGCTGGGTGCCGAGGGGCCGGGCCTCAGCGACAGCGCCCTGACCGGCACGACCACCACCGCCCGGATCCCGATCGCCGACGGCGTGGACTCGTTGAACGTCGCGGCGGCCGGCGCGATCGCCTGCCATGAGCTGGCCCGCCGCGACTGACGCCTGGGCATGGGAGGGGCGGACGCGGCGGAGGTGGCGGCCGTGTGGGCTGGCTGGTCAGCGGTCGGTGCGCGGGTCGGGCAGGTCGGCCAGGTCGTCGACCGTGTGCTCGCGGCCATCCCGGGTGAAGGTCACCGCGATCGTGCGTCGTCGCAGGTCGACGGTGAGCGCGGCCACCTCGCCGTGGCCGCTCCAACGCATCGTCAGGACGGCGTCGTCGTCCCCGGCCGGCTCCAGAGCCCAGGCGCCGTCGAAGGCAGGGTGGTGGTTCCGGAAGCGCAGCAGCGCGAGCAGCCGACGGACGACGGGGCGCTCGAGGTCGCGCGCGACCTCCTCCTCGTCGTAGTCGTGCCGGTTGATGTCGCGCCCCACCCCGGTCGCGTGCAGCAGGTCCACGTCGTTGCGGCCGGCCAGCAGCCCCACGTAGTAGATCTGCGGGATCCCCGGCAGGAACACCTGGAGGGTGCGGGCGAGCAGGTAGGCGTCCTCGTCCCCACCGAGCGCGTCGAGGTAGGTGCAGTTGACCTGGTAGAGGTCGACGTTGGAGGCCACCACCCCCGTCGCCAGGCGCGAGGTCCCGCGGCTGTGCTCGTGGATGCCCTCGACGAGGTGGTCGATCTCCTCGGCGTCGAGCAGGCCGGGCCGACCCACCCCGTCGACGGTGTCGGGACCGACGTCGACCACCCCGATGCCGTCGTGGGTGTCGAGCACCGTGACCGCGTTGCGGGGCCGGATCTCGCACCAGCGTCGCAGCCGCCTGGCGGTGCCGGCGTACAGCGAATGCAGCACCAGGGGCGGCAGGGCGAAGTCGTAGACGAGGTCCACCCGTTCGGCGATGGCCTGCTGCCGCTGCCAGTGGCCGTGGACCTCGACCAGGACCTCCATGCCCCGCGACCGGGCCCGGGCCGTCAGGTCGCCGATGAAGTCGAGGGTCTCCTCGGTCATGAACGACGAGGTGCCCGGGGTCTTGATCGCGTAGCCGACGGCGTCGAGGCGGACCGCTGCGATGCCGTGCTCGGCGAACCGGTCGAGGATGGCGTCGAGGTAGGCGGTCCCCGCGGCCGAGCGGACGTCGATGTCGATCTGCTCGGAGGTGAAGGTGGTCCACATCACCCGTCTGGTGCGGTCGGCGAGCTGCACGGGGGTGAGCGGCAGCCACGGTCGTGGCCGGTAGAGCTTGCCGAGGAGGGTCTCGGTGACGCCGTCGGGGAACACCCGGTCCAGGGTCAGGAACAGCTCCGCGTGCGCCGACGCCGCGCCCTTGGCGAGGAAGTCCTGGAACTGGGGCGACCGCGCGGAGATGTGGTTGACGATGAGGTCGGCCATGACCGCGTGCGTGGTCGCGATGGCGCGCACGTCGTCCCAGGTCCCGAGGCGCTGGTCGACCGTGCGGTGGTCGATGGGGTCGAACCCGGCGTCGGCGCCGTCGATGGGGTCGAAGAACGGCAGGATGTGCACCCCACCGAAGGCGCCCTCGAGGGGGCCGGTGAGCAGGGCCCCGAGCCCCTGCAGGTCACCGGCGAGCCGGTCCGTGTAGGCGATGAGCTGGGCCTGGTTCAGCACCGCCGGTCACCTGGGTCGTCGCGGTCGTGACAGGGCGCTGGCGAGCATAGGTGTGCGTGCCATCGTGCCCGCGCCTCTAGCCTCACCGTCGCCGATGCCGGCCGAAGGTCCGCCATGCCCACGACGCTGCGTGTCAGGTTCCACGAGCTGGACCCCTACGGGCACGTCAACCACGCCGTCTACCTCAGCTACCTCGAGGTGGCGCGGATCGACCACCTCGCCGCCCGCGGCATCGACCTGCTCGAACTGACCGCCCGGACCGGCGCCCAACTGGTCGTCGTCGGCATCGAGGTGGACTACCTCGCGCCCGCCGCGGCGCGGGACGAGCTGACCGTCACGTGCCGGCTGCACGAGCGTCGTCGGGCCTCGGCCAGGTTCGACCAGGAGATCCGCCGTGGCGGCACCGTGCTCGTCCGCGCCCGGGTGCGGACGGCGACGATCGATCCCGCCGGGCGGCCCATGGCGCTGCCCACGGAGCTGCTGGCCGCCCTGGACGCGCTGGAGGGCCCATGAGCGCACTGACCCCACTGGACCTGGACCGGCCGGCCCGGGTCGGTGTCCCCCGACGCCTGATCGCCCTGCTCGCCGCCGCCATCGTCGCCGCGGCCTGGTGGCAGGTGCTGGCCGCGACCACCAGCGCGGGTCTGGTCAGCGTCGAGCGCGATGGTGTGCCGGTGGATCTGCTGGTCCCGAGC
>SLQK01000356.1 GCA_007131525.1 Nitriliruptoraceae bacterium
CCGCAACCGCCGCGAGCGGGCTCAGCCGCTCACCAACGCCAACTGGATCAGCAGCCCGACGAACACCACCACCAGCAGCAGTGCTGCCCCGGTCAGGTTGCGTCGGATCACCTCGGCTTCGCGCCCCGACGCTCCGGCCGCGGCGGTGCCGACCGCGGCCGCCGCGGGGGTCAACGCGTTGCCGACGTTGCCGCCGGCCGTCTGGCCCGACAGCAGGATGGCTGGCAGGATGCCAAGCGCCACCGCCACCTCCGCCTGCAGCGAGCTGAACAGGGCGTTGGACGCCGTGGTTGCTCCTGTCAGCGTGGTGCCGAGCGCGCCGAGCGGCGCGGACACCGCGACGAAGCCCCATCCCAGCGTGGCCGCCAACGATTCGGCCAGGGCGGCGATCATCCCCGCCTCGATCAGCATCGCGGCGAGGACCGTCAACCCGAGGATGCTGCCGCCGACGCGACGGCAGCGGCTGAGCCAGCTCGTGACGGCCGAGCGGGTGGCTCCCACGGGCCACCAGCCGCTCCGGCGGTAGATCACCGCACCGGCGACGATGGCCAGCACCACGTAGGGCAGGGGGTGGAGCAGTGGCCGGAACGCCGGGCTCATCGCCGCCTCGGTGGTCGCGAAGCCGAAGGCAGCGGTGGTCCCCGGCAGGACGGGGGCGAGCTCCGGGACCCGCTCGAACAGGGTGCGGACGGGTGGGAAGGCGAACCCGATGGCAGCGGCCAGGGTCAGGACGAGGTAGGGAGCCGCGGCGGTCGCCAGGGGCCGGCCCGCGGGGCGTGGGGCCCCGCGCTTGGGGAGCAGCCACCAGCAGGCCAGCAGCCCGGCGAGCCCTGCAGCCGTGGAACCCAGCGCCGGCTGGACGGTGACGACCGCGATCAGGGTCAGCCCCATGACCGCCGCGATCGCGACCGCCCGCCAACGGTCACCCGGCGTGCGGCGGCCGCGGCGCAGGACCAGCAGCCCCGACACGACGGCGGTGGCCGCCAGCAGCACGGCCGCCCTCAGCGCGAAGGAAGCCGCCTGGGCGTCGTCCAGCCGGGCGGTGGCCTCGGCCATGAAGTAGCTGGACCCCATCGAGCCGAAGGTCACCGACCACTGGTAGCCGATCAGACAGGCCGCCACGGCGGCGACCGGTGCCATCCCGCGTCGGACCAGCATCGGCGCGCTCATCGCGATCGGAGCGCCGAAGCCCGCGGCACCCTGCAGGAACGAGGGCAGCACGAACGCCAGCAGCAGCAGGCGTCGTCCCTCGGTGGGTGCCAGCACATCCGCGGCGTCGGCGAGGTGGTCGAGGGCTCCGGAGCGGTCGAGCAGCTCGAACAGCAGCAGCGCCGGGAGGACGATCAGCAGGATCCAGACCCCGGTCCACACGCCGCGCAGCAGCGCGATGCCCAGCGCCCCCGGGGCCAGGCCGAACACCAGGGCCCCCAGGACGGCCGCCACCGCAGCGCTGCCCCAGGCGCTCGCGGTCAGCGGGCGGCTGCGCAGCACCAGCACCGCGAGCAGCACGATCGGCGTGGCTGCCACCACCACGGCCCACCACGGCCACACAGGTACTCCTCTGCGCCCGCGGCTCGTCCGGGGCCCCGTTCCGAGGCTAGCGCTCACGACCACGCCGCTACGCTCGGCGGCCTGCGGAGGCGGTCGACCACGGCGTCAACCACGGCGACCACGGCGTCAACCACGCCCTCGACCACGGCGTCAACCACGGCGACCACGGCGTCAACCACGCCGACGATCACGACGACCACGGCGACCACGGCGTCAACCACGGCGTCGGTCACGACGAGGAACACAGGAGCAGGCGGATGGGAGAACTCGTGACCCTCGAGGTCGACGAGGAGACCGGTGTCGGTCTGGTGCGGATCGACCGGCCACCGATGAACGCCCTGTCCACCCAGGTCTGGCAGGAGCTCCACCTCGCCGTCTCCGCGGCCATCGATGACGACGCGGTCCGCTCCCTGATCGTGTGGGGTGGCCCGAAGGTGTTCGCCGCAGGGGCGGACATCACCGAGTTCCCGGAGCTCACCCCCGCCGACGCCCGGCGCTACGGGGCGGTCCTCCAGGGCGCGCTCGACCACCTCGCCCGCGCGCCGATGGCGACCATCGCCGCGATCCACGGCTACGCGCTCGGTGGGGGGTGCGAGCTGGCCCTGGCCTGCGACCTGAGGGTCGCCGCCGACAACGCCAAGCTCGGGCAGCCCGAGGTGCTGCTCGGGCTGCTCCCGGGTGCTGGCGGGACCCAGCGCCTGCCGCGGCTCATCGGCCTGTCGCGGGCCAAGGAGCTGATCTTCTCCGGCCGGATGGTCGACATGGTCGAGGGCGAGCGGATCGGGCTGGTGGACCGGGTCGCGCCGGCCGACGACCTCCTCGACGTCGCCAAGGAGCTCGCGGCCCGCTTCGCGGCCGGTCCCGCCTCACTGGCGCTGGCCAAGCGGGCGATCGAGGACGGCACCGAGCAGCCGCTCGACCAGGGCCTCCGGCTGGAGTCGGAGCTGTTCGCGGCCGCCTTCGGGACCGAGGATGCCGCCACCGGCATCGCCAGCTTCCTCGAACACGGCCCTGGCCAGGCCACCTTCAGCGGCCGTTAGGAGCCCCAGTGAGCGCCGAACCCGTCCTGTCCGACGACGCCCGCGAGCAGCAGCCCGCCACCCTCGCCGAGGTGCTGGTGCCCGACGTGTGGAGCCTGGGCATCAAGGAGCAGCAGCGCGTCTACCACGACTGGGAGTCGCGGACCTACGACGAGAAGTTCTCGATCTCCTACGACGAGCGCTGCATCGATTACGCCCGCGACCGCTTCCGCAAGGTCGTCCCCGAGGGTGCCGGCTTCGGGCACGTCCTCGAGGTGGGGGCCGGCACCGGGTTCTTCCTGATCAACCTCGCGCTGGCCGGTTGCATCGACGGGGCCGAGCTGCACGCCACCGACCTGTCGGACGGCATGCTCGAGATCTGCCGGCGCAACGGGGAGGAGCACGGGGTCACCATCACCACCCGGCAGGGCGATGCGGAGTCCCTGCCCTACGACGACGCCAGCTTCGACCTGGTCATCGGCCACGCCTTCATCCACCACCTGCCCGTGCCCGGGGCCGCCATCGCCGAGATGGCCCGGGTGCTCAAGCCGGGCGGCACCCTGGTGATCGCGGGGGAGCCCACCGAGCTGGGTGACAAGGCGTCGTGGATCGTGAAGAACGCCACCTGGAAGACCTTCCGGGCGGTCACCGCGATCCCTGGCCTGCAGGGGCTGCGCAAGCCCTCGATCACCGAGTCGGGGGGCACCGCCGCCGACGAGATGCTGGCGCGGCTCGAGCACGTGGTCGACCTCCACACCTTCCGCCCGAAGGACGTGGAGAAGATGGCGCGGCTGGCCGGGCTCACCGAGGTGGAGGTGGTCACCGAGGAGCTCACCGCCAACTGGGTGGGGTGGGCCGTGCGCACGATCGAGGGCGCGGTTCGGCCCGGGCTGCTGGGTCCCCGGTGGGCGTTCGCGGCCTTCCACACCTACCTCGCGCTGCACCGCTTCGATGACGAGCTGCTGGCCCGCGTCGTCCCACGCGAGCTGTTCTACAACCTGATCCTCCACGCCCGCAAGCCCTACGACCGGTGACGACCGACCCCTCCGAC
>SLQK01000299.1 GCA_007131525.1 Nitriliruptoraceae bacterium
CGACGCCGGATGCAGCACGACGCCGGATGCTGCACGACGCCGTCAGCCGGGATTCAGCCCCCGGCGATGGCCCCGATGACCAGGAACGGTTGCTGTCCGGACCTGACCGCGTCGGGGAGTGGCGCGGTAGGTGGCGCGTCGCTGAGATCCTCGCCGTCCGCGAACAGGCGCACCATCGGGCGTCGCTGGCCGGTGGCGCGGTCGCGGATCGTGCCCGACAGGGCCGGGTGGGCCGCTTCGACGGCGTCGAGGACGCTGCCCAGCGTGGCCGGCTCCGATACGGCGACCTCCACCTCGCCGTCCACTCTGGCGAGGGAGCGCAGCTGCGGAGGGAGGTGGACGCGGATCATGGCAGCGTCTGGACCTCGACCGACAGCACCCGAGGGAGGTCCTGCACGATCGGCGTCCAGTGGTCGCCCTCGTCCGCGGATGCGTACACCTGCCCGCCCGTGGTGCCCACGTAGACGCCGCAGGGATCGAGCTCGTCCACCGCGAGCGCATCGCGCAGGACGTTCACATAGCAGTGCTCCTGGGGTAGCCCGCCGGTCAGCGGCTCCCACTCCTCGCCACCGACGCGGCTGCGGTACACCCGCAGCCGACCGTCGGGTGGGTAGTGCTGCTCGTCGCTGAGGATGGGGACCACGTAGACGGTCTCGGGCTCGTGCGCGTGGACCCCGATGGCGAACCCGAAGTCGCTCGGGAGGTCGCCGCTGACCTCCCGCCAGGAGCTACCACCATCGTCGCTGCGCATCACGTCCCAGTGCTTCTGCATGAACACCGTGTCGGGCTCGGCCGGGTGCCGGGCCAACTTGTGGACGCAGTGACCGACCTCGGCGTCGGGGTCGGGCATGAAGCCCGAGTGGAGCCCGGCGTTGGCAGCGTCCCAGGTCGCCCCCCCATCGGTGGAGCGGAACACCCCGGCGGCGGAGATCGCGACCAGCAGGTCGTCGGGGTCGGTGGGATGGGTGAGGATCGTGTGCAGGCACAGCCCGCCGGCCCCTGGCTGCCACGCGGCGCCGGAGCCGTGGCCTCGGAGCCCGTCGAGCTCCTGCCAGGTCTGGCCGCCGTCCTCGGTGCGGAACAGCGCGGCGTCCTCCACGCCGGCCAGCACGACATCGGGATCCTCGGCATCGGGGACCAGCTGCCACACGCGGGTGAACTCCCACGGCTTCGAGCTGCCGTCGTACCACTGGTGGGTGCCCGCGTCGCCCTCGTAGCTGAAGTCGTTCCCAACCGGCGCCCAGCTCCTCCCACCATCATCCGAGCGCTGGACGATCTGGCCGAACCAGCCCATGGACTGGGACACGTAGAGCCGGTCGGGATCCGCTGGTGAACCGGCCACGTGGTAGACCTCCCAGCCGCCGAACAGTGGCCCGGACACGTCCCACTCGCTGCGGTGGCCATCGGCGCGCAGGATGAAGGCTCCCTTGGCCGTGCCGACGAGTACGCGGACACCAGCCATCGATCCGCCTCCCAGCGTTGACCGCTCCCGCGCCGAGTGTGTCACGACTGCACCTCACCGTCGACCCCGGCCGGGCCGTCGCCTGCTGCGCCCGCCCGGTGCGGTCCGACGGGTCCTCGGGCGGTGCGGATCAGCTCGTCGATCGGTCCGGCTCGCCTGCGTCCAGCCCGTAGGCGACGAGCTCCTCGAGGTTGTCGAGGGTCCGCGCGACGTCCCGCTCGAGCTGTCGAGGGAGCACGTGGCGGTCGATGGCCCGCCCGAGCCACGAGGTTGTCTCCTCCATCTCGGCGGTCACGGTCACGCTCGTCCCGCCATCGCTGTCGGCGTAGCTCCACACGTGCTCGACCGGTGGCAGTCCGCTGCCCTTCGCGCGGGTTCGGAAGCGGGTCGGGGCGTCCAACTCGAGCAGGGTCACCTCGAGGTCGATGCTCCGCCCGAGCAACCGGTGGCGGACCGAGACCTGGTCACCGGGGTCCGCGAAGGCACCCCTGGGGGTCGCGGCGATCATGCCGTGGTAGTAGCTCGGCCAGTTGGTCGGCTCCGTCAGGTGGGCGTAGAGCCGGTGGCGGTCGATCGGATACTGCCGGGTCATCGTGATGGTTGCCATGGTCGATACTCCTGGTCGGTCGGTGTCGTCGGTGCTACCGGTCGCTGGTGTCTGGCCGGGTCTCGTCAGTGGGGCAGCCGCGCCCCGCTGCGGCAGCGTCGAGCACGAGCGGGGGGCAGCTGTCGTCGAGGTGACAGTGGTCGTAGATGCGGGAGATCCGGCGCTGCTCGGCGGAGGCCAGCACTGCGCCGTACACCGCCTCGAAGGCACCGAGGTAGACCGCCCGCCACAGTTCCCCATGCCCGTCACCATCCGTGAGGACGTGGGACACCTCGTGCAGGACGGTGCGCTCGGGCCAGCTGACGTCGGTCCGGACGTAGGCCCGGTGCCCGTGCTGGAGCCCACCGAGCAGCTGCTGGTCGGTGCCCGTCTCGCCGGCCAGGTCGGCCGTGAGGATCAGGGTCACCGGGGCGTCAGCCGCAGCTCCCGGCGTTGCCCGTGCTGCTGCTCGTGCGGCGGCGATCAGCTCCGTCACCGTGGGACCGTCGGTCGACAGCTGCACCTGCGACCGGCTCCAGGGGCCGGTGTCCAGGAGCGTGGTCGCCGACGCACCTGCGCCTTGGCTGGCGTGGGCAGCCACGCCGTCCGGGGTGCTGAGCAGCATCCCGACGCGCCCCGCCCCGGCGGTGAGACTCGCCACGGCGGTGAGACTCGCCACGGCGGTGAGACTCGCCACGGCGGTGAACGCCGCCACCGTGACGACTCCCACCACCGTGGTCAGCCCGGCGGCCCACGTGGCCACCGGGTGGACGGGACCTGACGGCCGCACGCGGACCTCCTCGGATCGGGGCTCCTCCCTGGCCCTCACCCTGCGACCCGGTCGGTGCAAGCCGTCGGTGATCGGGGTGCAACGCGCTGGAAGCCGCGTGGCGGCTGTGACACGATCGGGGGCCAGGTACCGCGTGGGCGCAGTGAGATCCCGGCCGAGGGAGGGTCGATGGACGTCCGCTACCTGGGCCCGCTCAGCGCCCGCATCAACGGGCGCGAGCTCCCGCTCGGGGGGCCGAAACCGCGGCTCGTTCTCGCGCACCTGCTCCTGGAGCTCGGCCGGGTCGTGTCGACCGAGCAGCTCATCGCCGCGGTGTGGGGGGACGAACCGCCCCGGACGGCGAGGAACACCCTGCAGACCTACGTGTCACACCTGCGGCAGAAGCTCGGTACCGGCAACCTGACCAGTCACCGCCATGGCTACGCGGTGTCGATCCCGCCCGAGGTCATCGACGGGCCACGCTTCGAGACCCTGGTGCGCCGGGGACGGGAGCTTCGTCGGACCGACCCGGCTGTCGCCGTGATCACGCTGCGCCAAGCCGCCGAGCTGTGGGGCGGACGCCCCTTCGCCGACCTGGATGGCGCCCCGTCCCTGCAGCCCGCCGTGGTCCGGCTCGAGGAGCTCCGCCTGGTCGCAGAGGAGGACCGTCTGGCGGCGGAGTTGGACCTTGGACGGAGCGCCGAGGTGATCGGCGAGCTCAAGGCATTCACGGCGGCACATCCGATGCGGGAACGAGCGTGGGAGCTCCTGCTGCTGGCACTGCATCGTTGTGATCGGCAGGC
>SLQK01000219.1 GCA_007131525.1 Nitriliruptoraceae bacterium
GCGGTCTCCCGAACGTACGGTGTCCAACATCTCCTCCGTGTACGGGAGCAGGGAGCGGCACCGGTCGGGAGCCCGGTGCCGGAACACAGGTCCACGTCCGTCCGGTGGTCGGGAGCCCACCGGACGGACGACGGACCGTTTCCCGCTGTGACGCCGGCTCCGGCGCCCCCCGAGGGGCTTCCAACGGCGAGGCCGCGCGCCGGGAGCAGGGGCTGCCAGCGGGGGCTGCCCGGGTCGGCTGCTCAGGTTGGCTGCTCAGGTCGGCTGCTGCCAGCGGCTCACGCGGACGGCGGCCCGGGTCGGTGCTCGGTGTCGCCGGCGAGCAGGTCCAGCGCGTGGGGGAGCAGCCCGAGGATCGCTGTCAGGCTCTCCGTCGCACCTTTGGGGCTGCCGGGCAGGTTCACGATGAGGGTGCGGCCACGGATGCCGCACACCGCCCGGGACAGGTCGGCCATCGGGGTGTGCTGCCGGCCGGCTGCGCGCATCGCCTCCGCCAGTCCCGGTGCCGCACGCTCGATGACGTCCAGCGTCGCCTCGGGAGTGACGTCTCGGGGTCCGAACCCCGTGCCACCGGTGATCGCGACGACCGCAACCCCCGCGTCCCCGTCGTCGGCGAGTCGGCGCAGAGCGTCGCCGATGATGGCGCGGTCGTCGGGGACCACCTCGGTGACCCGCACGGAGAAGCCCGCCTCGTTCAGCAACGCCACAACGGCGGGGCCTGAGTGGTCGTGACGCTCCCCGGCGCTGACCCCGTCGCTGGCGGTGAGCACCGCAGCGCGCCGGCGGTCACCAGGCGGACCTGCCGGGCTGTGGCCGCCGTGGCTGCCGTGGCCGTCGGCAGCGCTGGCGCTGTCGGTGGCCTCCCGGCCCTGCCGGGCGTCGTCCCCGTGTCCGTGCCCGTGTCCTCCCCCATGTCCGTGCGCGTGTCCGTGGTGCTGCGCGTTGCCGTGCTCGTGCCCCTGCGCGCCGGTCATCACGCTCCTCCTCGCCGCCTCACCCGGGGCCTCCGGGCGGTTCCGTCGGGCCATGCCGCCAGCATCTCCGACCGGGCCACGCCGATGAGCCTACGGCCGGGGAGGGTGTCGTAGGCTCGACGGACCAGCCGCCGGCGATCAGCGGGGTAGCGGTGACCATCGACGGGCTCGAGCACCTGGCCGCAGGCAAGGTCCGCGACCTCTACACGGTCGACGATGAGCACCTCCTGCTCGTCGCCAGCGACCGCGTCTCGACCTACGACGTCGTCCATCCGACCCCCGTCCCCGACAAGGGCCGGGTCCTGACGGGCCTGTCGGCGTTCTGGTTCGACCGCCTGGCTGAGCTCGGCCCCCACCACCTCGTGGCCACCTCCGTCGAGGCGCTGCCCGCCGACCTGCGCGCCCACCTCGGCGAGGAGGCCCTCGCGGAGCTGCGCGGCCGCATGATGCTGTGTCGTCGGGTCGAGATCGTGCCCTTCGAGTGCGTCGTCCGCGGCTACCTCGCCGGCTCCGGCTGGGTCGAGTACCAACGCTCGGGCGAGGTCTGCGGTATCGCCCTGCCCCCCGGCGTGGAGGAGGGCTCTGCGCTACCCGAGCCCATCTTCACGCCCGCGACCAAGGCCGAGCGCGGCGAGCACGACGAGAACGTCTCGGTCGCGGCGATGGCGGACCGCATCGGTCGCGAGCTGACCGACGAGCTGCGGTCCCGAGCGCTGTCGCTCTACACCGCCGGTGCCGCGCACGCGGCGGCACGGGGCATCATCCTGGCCGACACGAAGTTCGAGTTCGGTCTGCTGGACGGCGAGGTGGTGCTCGCGGACGAGGTACTCACGCCCGACTCGTCGCGGTACTGGCCGGCCGAGGGTTGGCGCCCCGGTGGTCCCCAGCCGAGCTACGACAAGCAGTACGTCCGCGACTTCGCCACCTCGACGGGGTGGGACAAGCGGCCGCCGGCGCCCGAGCTGCCCGCCGAGGTGGTGGCGGCGACCCGTGCGCGCTACGTGCAGGCCTACGAGCAGCTCACGGGCGAACCCTTCACCGCCTGGCTCGAGCGGTAGTCGCGGGCGGAGGTGCCGACCGCGCGGGGGTAGCCGCAGCGGTGCGGGGCGCTGCAGCGGTCAGCAGTGACCGGCTGACCACCCCGCTGTCGCCACGTGGTGGGGCTGGGGTGGCGGACCGGTCAGCGGTGACCGGCCGACCGCCCCGCTCACCGGCCGACCGCCCCGGCCGCCGGCCGACCGCCCCGCTCACCGGCCGACCGCCCTGCCCGATCGCCGGCCCGACCCGCGTCCGGTCACAGGGGCGGCCAGCGCCCCAGCAGCCGCAGCGCCTGCAGGCCGACGTCCACCACGGTCCGGTCCTCCCCGCGGCTGAGGTCCAAGCCATGACCGGTGATCGTCCGCAGGCGGTAGTACAACGTGGTCCGGTGGATGTGCAGCGCGTCGGCGACCGTCGTGATGGCCCCGGCCTGCCGCACGTAGGCCTCCGCTGTGACGGCCAGCTCCGGCGCCTCCTCGACCAGTCGCTCTACCCGGTCGTCCACAGCGTCGGCGAGCAGCTCCCGAGGCAGCTGGGTCAGGTACCGGTAGGTGCCGAGCCGGTCCCAGGACGCGACCGGCAGATCGGGCTCGGTCAGCGCGACCCGAACGGCCAGCCGCGCCTGTCGGTAGGTCCGGGGCGCCTGCGCAGGACCGCCGACCATCGATCCCACCCCGACCACCAGCCGCTCGCCCTCGGATGCGACCGCGCGCAGGCGTGCAAGGGCGGCTTCGACCGAGGTGGCACCGAGGTGGTCGGAGCCGGCGGTGACCACGACGATGCCCTCCCGCTCGGTCACGGCACGAAGCTGGTCCTGGCCCGGCGGTGCCCAGCCGGCGCCCCAGAAGCTCGCGCGGACCGCGGGATGCTCCCAGGCCTGCCCGACACAGACGAGCACGCGGCAGCGCTGGCCCGTGGGGAAGGTCCCGCGGGCTTCCAGGTCGGTCAGGGCTGTCGCCCCCCGCTCCGGATCGCCGGAGATCAGGTCCAGGACCGTGTCGGTCTCCGACTCGCGGACCCGGTCCTCGGCGAGGAAGGACCGGAGCAGCGTCGCCCGAGCCTCGTCCGCTGCCGCGAGCTGCGCCGCGGTGACCTCCGTAGAGCGCAGCAGGACCCACAGGTAGCCGAGGTTGACCTCCTGGTGGCGGATCGGGACGCACAGCCGGGGCAGCACCTCCCGGGCGTCGTCGCCGGGGATCACGAAGGGGCGGTCCTGTTCGGCCAGCCGGTAGGCGCGGAAGTGGTCGACCACGACCTCGCTGGTCGACCGGCGCAGGATCGTCTCCCGCCGGATCGCATCGGTCAGGTCGTCGTGCGGGCTGTAGGCGATCGGTTGCTGCGCCGCGTCCTCGAGGACCACGGGCAGGTCGATCTCCGCGGCGAGGCGGGTGACGGTGCGCTCACGCCCTGCCGCGTCCATGGGCTGCTCCCGCGGTCGTCCGCCCGATGTTCGACGGAAGCGACGACCAGTCACTCCGACGATAGTCGAGCGCAGATCGCCGCCAGGCGTTCTACGGTGCTGGGGTGTCCGATGCCGGTGCGCCGTGACCGGCCGGTCGTCCCACCCACCGCCCCGGTCGTCCCACCCACCGCCGCTGCGTTCCCAC
>SLQK01000221.1 GCA_007131525.1 Nitriliruptoraceae bacterium
ACCGGCTCACCGGTGCCAGCGGGCTCGCCGCGACCCTCCACGCCGGGCAGGTCCCCCTGCTGCCCCACGTCGGGGAGCTGCTCGATGCCGGGTTCGTGCCCGGGGGTTCGCAGCGCAACGCGGAGCAGGCCGGCCGCTTCCTGACCGACCCGCCGTCGGATCGCACCCGGCTGCTGCTGGCCGACGCGCAGACCTCGGGTGGGCTGCTGTTCACCGTCGACAGCGATCGGGCGGAGGCGGCCACGGCGGCTCTGGTCGGCCTCGGCCACGGCGCGGCGGTGGTCGGCGGCACGCAGCAGGGCCCGGCCGGTCAGCTGCGGGTGGTCGAGGCGTGAGCGATCCTCGGCGCGCGGTGCCAGCGCTCGGCCGGCTGCTCACCCGTCCCGAGGTGGTCGAGGCGATCGCCGAGCACGGGCGTGAGTCGGTGGTCACGGCGCTGCGGACCGCCCTGGAGGAGTCCCGTCGGGCCGTCGCCGCCGGTGGCAGCGTCGAGGAGGAGGACGTCCTCGTCACCAGGGTGCTGGCAGCGGTCGACGACCGCTCGGCGGCGCAGCTCACGTCGGTGGTCAACGCCACCGGCGTCCTGCTGCACACCAACCTCGGTCGCGCGCCGCTGTCCGTCGAGGCGGTAGCGGCGCTGACCGCCGCGGCCGGCACCGTGGACCTCGAGATCGACCTCGACACCGGCGAGCGCGGCGGCCGCGACGCGCCGGTCCGTGATCCGTTGACCCGCCTGACGGGGGCCGAGGCGGCGTTCGCGGTGAACAACGGCGCGGGTGCCCTCGTGCTGGCGCTGACCGCCCTGGCCGGTAGCGGCGGTGTCGTGGTCAGCCGCGGTGAGCTGGTCGAGATCGGGGGGTCGTTCCGCATCCCCGACATCGTCCGGTCCGCCGGGACCGAGCTGGTCGAGGTCGGCACGACGAACCGGACCCACGCCCGCGACTACCGGGCGGCCGTCGAGGCGGGGGCCAGCGCGGTCCTGCGCGTGCACCCGAGCAACTTCCGGATGGACGGGTTCGTGCACCGTCCCACCACCGCGGAGCTCGTCGAGGTGGCACGGTCGGCGGGCGTGCCGTTCATCGACGACCTCGGTTCCGGGCTGCTCCGTCCCCATCCGGCGGCGCCCGACGAGCCGGTCGCCGCCGAGCGACTCGCCGCCGGAGTGTCGGTGGTGGTGTTCTCCGGCGACAAGCTGCTCGGCGGCCCGCAGGCCGGCATCATCGCCGGCGAGGCCGCGCTCGTGGAGCGGTGCCGGCGTGCCCCCCTGGCCCGCGCGCTCCGCCTCGACAAGCTACGTCTGGCCGCGCTCGCCGCGACCCTGGCCGCCTACGAACGGGATGCCGCCGACGGGCTCCCGCTGTGGCGGATGGCCGCGGAGGATGCCGGCTCGCTGCGGGAACGGGCCCGGGCGGTCGCCGAGGCCTGTGGCGATGCGGGCATCGAGGTGGTCGAGCTCCAGGCCGTCCTCGGTGGCGGGTCGAGCCCGGGGGCCACGCTGCCGAGCGCCGGGGTGGCGCTGCCGGGTCCCGCCGACCGGCTGGCCCGACAGCTGCGGACCGGGACGCCAGCGGTCGTGCCGCGCATCGTCGACGACCGGGTCGTGCTCGACCTGCGGACCGTGCCGCCCGCAGCCGACGAGCAGCTCATCGCGGCGATCCGCGCCGCCACCACCCGCCCGCCGGACGCCCCGTGATGCAGGTCGTCGCCACCGCCGGGCACGTCGACCACGGCAAGAGCGCACTGGTGCGCGCGCTCACTGGCCGGGAACCCGATCGCCTCGCCGAGGAGCGGCGCCGCGGGCTGACGATCGACCTCGGGTACGTGTGGACCGACCTGCACGCCGATGGGCGGACCGTCACGGTGGCCTTCGTGGACGTGCCGGGTCACGACCGGTTCCTCACCAACATGCTGGCCGGTGTCGGGGCGGTGCACGAGGTGCTGTTCGTGGTCGCCGCCGACGACGGGTGGTCGGCCCAGTCCGAGGAGCATCTGGAGATCGTCACCGTGCTCGACCGGCGGCTCACCGCTGCGGTGGTCACCAAGGCCACCCCGGCCGGTCCGGCCCGCACCGCCGAGGTCGTCGCCGACGTGCGCGAACGGCTGGCCCGCGCCGGCGCAGCGCAGGTCCCGGTGCTGGCCGTGGACGCGCTCGATGGTCAGGGACTCGAGGAGCTCTGCGCCACCCTGGTCCAGCGGTTGGCCCCGTCCGCCAGTGACGCGACAGGCGTCGGCGAGGGCGCGGATGCGGGCGCATCTACCGCGTCGGACGACTCGTTCCCACGGCTGTGGATCGACCGGGTCTTCTCGGTCGCCGGGGCCGGCACCGTGGTCACCGGCACGCTGTCCAGCGGGTCGCTCACGCGGGGCGAGCGCGTCGCGGTGTTGCCCGGTCCCACCCATGGCCGGATCCGTGACCTGCGCAGCCTGGAGACGCAGGTGGAGGTGGCGACCGCACCGGCCCGCGTCGCGGTGGCACTCGCCGGCGTCGACGCCGGGTCGCTCGAGCGCGGCACCGTGCTCGTCGGGCTCCGCGAGGACGGTGCGCCTGCTGGCGTGGTCAGCGAGGCCATGGACGTGTGGCTGGAGGTGCTGGAGCACGGCCCGGTCGGGTACCGGGGCGCGTGGCAGCTGCACCTGGGCACCGCGCACCGCGAGGCGCGCGTGCTCCCGCTGCTGGGTGAGCTGCGACCGGGGGAGCAGGGGCCCGCGCGCCTGGAGGTCGCCGGTCCGCTCCCCGTGCGGGCCGGGGACCGGTTCGTGCTGCGGGAGGTCGGCCGTCGGATCACCGCCGCTGGTGGCACGGTGCTGGAGCCGGCCCCGGCGCGGTCCCGACGTGGCGTGAGCGAACGGCTCGAGCACGCCGAAGCGCTCGACGCCGTCCACGACGCTCGTACCGACGCGGGCCTCGCGACAGCGCTGGTCGCGTTGCGGGGCGGTGCGACGGCGATGGAGGAGCTCGAGGCGGTGATCGGGCAGCCCCTCGACGCGACGCTGGCCGACGATCCGCGCCTGACCGTGATCGACGGGGTGGTGGCCGACCGGCGCTGCCTCGAGCGCTGGCAGGCAGCCGCCGTCGCGGCCGCGCGAGCCGAGGTCGCCGATGACCCGGTCGTCACCCACGACCAGCTGCGCTCCGCCGTCGAGGCCGACGGCTGCCCGAGGTCGGTGTGGCCGGCGGTCCTGCGCGCCGTGCTCGCAGCCGGCGAGGTGGCGGACGTCGGCGGCAGGGTGGTGCACCGCGACCACCTCGACGGCTACCGCACCGCACGGCGGGCACGACAGCACCGGCTCCTGGCCGCGCTGGCCGGCCCCGAGCTGGCCTTCGTCGACATCGACCGGGTCGTCGAGGAGTACGGCCTGGCACGCTTCGAGCTCCAACCGCTGCTCGACGACGGCCGGCTCCTGCAGCGCGACGGCCTGCTGTTCACCCCCGACACCGTCGAGCGGGCCGTCGAGGCGCTCGACGCAGGCCCGGGCGCCAGCGGGGCCCCGTTCACCGCCTCCGACGCCCGCCAGGCCTGGGGGCTCACACGGCGCTTCGCCCTGCCCCTGCTCGAGCAGCTCAAGGCCACCGGGCGCACCACCTTCGATGGCACCCACCACCGTCGG
>SLQK01000182.1 GCA_007131525.1 Nitriliruptoraceae bacterium
GCGTCGAGCCCGATGAACACCTCGGTCATCTGCAGCACGATCAGGATGGCGCCCAGGAAGGTGAGGTAGTCGGCTGCCAGCGACAGCGACCGGCCGACCGGTCGCCTGAGCGCCAGGCCCAGCGCACCACCGAGGTCGAGGAGCAGCAGGATCGTCGCGGCGGCGATCGCCGCGATCCGTCCGGGACCCTCCAGGGCCTCGCTGGTCAGCGCGAACCACAGCCCGGCCGCCATGGCCACGGTGTGCAGGACGCGCCAGAGGAGCAGCGCCCGGAGCCACCGCGGCGCCGACAGCAGCCGCGGGAGCTTCGGCAGCCGCGGCCGCACCGCCGTCAACGTGGTCATCGTGTCCTCTCCCTCCCAGAGCAGGACGAGGTCCCAGGGGGCGCACCGATGTGCGGGGCCGGAGCGATCTCGCTCCTCTGCAGCTCACCGACCGAGGTCGGCGAGCTCCGGACGAGCGAGGGCCGGGGTGGCGCACCGTGGGCACCACCCCGGCCAGGGCCTCACTGGAACGTGGCGTTCAGCTGGTCATCGATGGTGGCGGAGAACTCCTCGAGCGAGAGGTCGCCCGCGATCACGGCCTCCAGTGCCGGTGCCATGATGCCGTCGAAGGCGGGCCAGTCACCCTGCCACAGCGGACCCTCCGGGACGGAGCTCTCGAGCCCGTCGAGGAAGGCCTGGTTGTTCTCCGGAGGGGTGAAGGTCAGGAACTGGTCGAGCGTGTTCGGGTCGTCCACCCGCGACGGGATGTTCGCACCGAGCTCGGCGATCTGCGCCTGGACGTCGCCGTCGGTCAGGCGGGTCAGCAGCTCGAAGGCCTGCTCCGGGTGCTCGGTGTTGGCGTTCACCACGTACGCGCCCCAGAAGGTCCAGTTGATGGCGCCTGCCGGGCCGGCGGGGATGTTGACGACGTCCCAGTCGAAGGTGTTCTCGCGGTACGCCGGGGTCGACCAGCGACCGGTCAGCTGCATGCCGACCTGGCCGGCCTGGAACGGCGGCTGCGAGTCCTCGCCGTAGGGCACACCCAGCCCGTCCTGGTACAGCCCCGACAGGTACTCGAGGCCAGCGACGGACTCCGGGCTCCCGACGATGGACGCGGTGCGGTCCTCGTTGAAGAAGCCACCGCCGGCGGAGTGCATCCAGATGCCGGGGTTGGCCCACCAGTTGTTCATGCCGAAACCGCGGATGTCGTCACCGAGGGCGTCGACCGCCTCCGCGACCTCGCGGAAGGTGTCCCAGTCCCACTCGCCGTTGGCGTCGAGCTCACGGGGGTCGGGGGCACCGGCCTCAGCGATGAGGTCGAGGTTGAGGTAGAAGGCGAAGGTCGAGACGTCGCGGGGCAGGCCCCACAGCGATGGTCCCGAGGTCTCCGTCGCCGGGTCGTAGGTCAGCAGCTCCATCGGTCCCGGTGCGTAGGCGGCGTCGCCGGCGTAGTCCGCGCTCGCCTCGGCCAGGTCACGCAGGTCCAGGATCAGTCCGCGGTTCGCGAAGTCCGCGATGTCGGTGCCGGGGATCCAGAACACGTCAGGTGCGGTCCCACCGGCGATCTCGGTGCGGAGCACGTCCTGGTAGGCGGCGGTCTCCGTGCCGCCGGGCTCGTACTCCAGGGTGGCGCCGGCCCAGGCCGCGTCGATCTGGTCGCTCACGCTCTGGTAGACGTCGATCTCCGCCTGGTTGTCCGGACGGGTCCGCCAGCGCAGCGCGACGGCTTCCTCGTCGTCTGCGACGTCGTCGTCCGTCACCTCGTCCTCGTCGGGCTCTTCGACGTCGACATCGGTCTCGGGTACGTCCTCGGTCGCATCATCGCCGCAGGCGGCCAACATGACCCCCAGAGCAGCGAGCAACGCGATCCACCGCATCTTCCTCATGGTTCCCTCTCTCCCGCGCCACGGGGCCGTGGCGCGTCGTTGGTTCAGCTGTCGGTGACGCCGGCGAGGCCCGGAACGGGCACCACCTCGACGTCGGGTATGGGCGCCACCTCGGCGCCCTCCGCGGCCGTGGGGACCGCCGCGAGCTGCGCTGCGGAGTCCTCCGGCTCGGTGTCGTTGATGAACAGGCCCGCCGCCGTCTCGACCGTCGCGCGGACCTTGAGCTTGTCGGGGGCACGGTTGGGGGGCAGGAACTCGAAGCTCAGGTGCCAGTCGTCTGCCGGCCGGCCGGTGAGGTCCGCCGGCGCCTGCTGGCAGGCCATCAGGTAGGCGAGCGGCTGGTCGAAGAGCTGGTCGTAGATGCGCACGACCTCGCGCAGCGCTGCGGCCAGGTCGCGGCGCTCGTCGACGGTCAGGTCGGTGAGGCGGCGCACGCCGTGGCGCTTCGCGCGGACGTGGAGTTCGAAGGGCCAGTCCGGGGCGAAGGGCACGCCGACCGTGAAGCTCGGGTTGTCCCGGACCCGCCGCTCGACCGCAGCCATGTCACGCTGGACGACCTCGCAGCTGAGGCAGGTGCCGTGGGTGTTGCGGTGCTGGACCAGCGCGTCCATCCGGGTCTGGAGGTACACCGGGAGACGGTCGAGGGCGTAGATCTGGCCGTGGGGGTGGGACAGGGTCGCGCCCACGTCCTCGCCGCGGTTCTCGAACACCAGCACGACCCGGTGCTCCGGCACCTGCCACAGCTCGGCGGACCGGTCGGTCCAGATGGCGATGACCCTCGCCAGCTCCTGTGCGGTGAGGGTGGCCAGGGATCCGGTGTGGGTCGGCGTGTAGAGCACCACCTCGCAGCGACCCCTCGACGGCGCGGTCGGACCGTCCAGCCGGGGCGGCTCGGGCGGGTCCGCCAGCAGCGTGGGGAACCGGTTCTCGAACACCGCGGCCTCGTAGGCGAAGGGGAGCTCCGGGCCACCCACGCACAGTGGGCAGGAGGGCGCCGCGGTCGCGCGGGTCGGAGCTGACTGCGGCCGGGTGTTGCGCGCGGGGGAGATGGCGACCCACTGGTCGTTCAGCGCGTCGTGCCGGAGGTGCAGGGCGGGCCACGCGCCGCCGGGAGCGTCCTGCGGCAGCCCCTCACCGGCGTAGGCGCCGTACACGAAGAGTCGCCGGCCGTCGCCGTGACGCAGCTCCCAACGCTCCAGATCTTCCATGGTTACGAAACTACCACAGCTTTCGAAAGGTTCTCAACTAGCGCGGTAAAACCGTGGGAACGAAGGTCCGCGCAACGCGCATGCGAAGCCTTCGAAAGCCACGGGGCGCACGCGTCCTGACATCGGCGCCAGCTCGGCAGCACGACAGGCTGCCCTCGGACGCCGGGTCAGTCGCGGTCCGACACGCTGCCGAGCCCGCCGATCGTGCGGCTGCGATGGTCGAGGGTCACGTGGCGGCCACCGCGCTCGAAGACCTCGAGGTGGTCGGGGCGGGGTCGGCGCCGCAGCAGCAGCCCGAGCACCCGTGCCCAGGCCTCCATCGATGCGGCACCGAGGTGGACCAGTCCGCCCCGGCGTACCACCACCGGCTCGCCGTCCAGCGGCCCGCCCCGGGCACGGCCCAGCACCGTGGTGTCGTCGGCCACGTCGGTGAGGGTCTCGATCCAGCCGCCGACCGCCAGCGGCTCCCGGGGGTCGTCGAGGACCAGTTGGCTCGGGCCCGAGGTCGCCCGCGGCCATCC